>JAHLLQ010000005.1:300000-411170 GCA_020444065.1 bacterium
CGAACGCTAACCCGACGGCGACGAACGCGAATCCCAGCCAGGTCCACAGAAGGCCGAAGATCGAGAGCAACAGCACGATAAGGACGGCGTTGCCGACTGCAGCGAGCCAGCCCTTGAACGGCATTCCAAAGAAGACGCTTCGGACCCTTCGGAACAAGGAGTCTCCTGTTGTGATGCCATTGATGATGAAGTTCGCCAGCGGTGTCAGGACCATCAGAGCCAAGGTGCCGCCGGCCAGGAATGAACCCGAGATCGCAAACAGCACTGTCAGAATGGCCATCACCGCGAAGAACGCTGGGACGACCAGCGCGCGCAGTTTGCGGCCCGGGACATTGTTGTAAGCAATCTGCTCGGCCTCGAGCACCTTGACGTGCATCTCGCGCGGACGGTACGCGCCTTTATCGCTCTCGACGCCGAGGTACGCTTCGAGATCCGCGATAGCGCCTTCGAGCGACTCGTAGCGCTTCTCCGGATCCTTCTCGAGCATCTTCAGGATGATTGTCTTCAGCACCGGCGGCACGTGCTTCACGTGCGTCTCAAGCGGCGGCAGCGGCTCCATCTGATGCTTACTGATGATCTCGTAGGCGCTACTACCGCTGTACGGAGCGCGTCCGGCGATCAAGTAGTACAACGTGCATCCGAGTGAGTACTGATCGGCTTTTGGCCCGACGGTTGACGCGTCACGGCCTTGTTCCGGCGCCATGTATGACGGCGTGCCCATGGCAACATCGCTGATCGTCAGATCGCCCTTTGCCTGCTTCAGGATTTTCTCTTCGTCCTCGGGAGCCAATCGCGTGGCTTCCTCGACAGCTGCGATCATCTTCGCCAGACCCATGTCGGCGATTTTCACGACACCGTGCTCATTCACCATCAGGTTGTCGGGCTTGATATCGCGATGGATGATGCCATGCTTGTGCGCGTACTGCAGACCACGGGCGGCTTGCAGGACATAGCCGGCCGCATCGTCGACAGACAGGCGCCCGTCCTTGCGCACCATTGTCCCGAGGTCTTTGCCGCGGACAAACTCCATGCTGATGAAGTGGATGTTGTCCTGGCTGCCGGTGTCGTAGACCTGGATGATGTTATGATGCGTTAACTGCGCGGCACTCAAAGCCTCGCGCGTGAAGCGCATCAGGAAATCGGGGTTCTTTGCCAGCACTCCCGGCAGAACCTTCAGCGCGACATCGCGATCGAGCGAAAGCTGGCGCGCCTGGAAGACGGCGCCCATCCCGCCATGCCCGAGCATCTTCTTCACGCGGAAGCCGCCGACTGCTTTGCCTTCCAGATTCAAGGTTGCAGGCGTCGATCCGCCAAAGTCCTTTGCCGCCGGGGGAGCGTCGCTCTCCGCCGGCTTGTAGGCGGACGGCAGTTGTTCAACGGTCTCGTCGTTGCCACCGCCGGTTGGCAGTGTCGGCGTTCGGGCTGCGGGCGGCTTCGTCTCGGCCGTAGCGGATGGATCGGGCTGCTCGTGCGCGAGAACCTTCGTCTCTTCATCTCCCGCCGGAGGAAGTGTCGCATCGTCGGCGCCGGCCTGAGCCTGCTCTTGTGGGCCGGGCATGGCGACGGGGCGTGTGACTTCCGGTTCCGGCTGATCCAGGACCGTTGCCGCTGGAGCGGACTTCACCTCGTCGTCGGAGAACGACGGGTTGATCGTCTCCGGGTCGAAATCCGGTGGCAGATCTTCGTGCGGTGTCGCCGACGGGGGCTGCAGTCCATCGTCGCGGACGGTCTTGTCGCCGCTGACAGGTTCTGTCTTCTCGAGCCAATCGGCCGACGGTGGCGGGATCGGCGGCGCATCGTCGTCGGTCTCCTTTGGTGCCATCGGCAACGTCTGATCGAACTCGTCGCCCTCGTCTTCGACTTCGGGCTTCGACTCCAGAATTGTTTCGGCTTCGCTGCTTGGCGGGACCAGTGTTTCGACATCATCCATCGACCCAAGAAGCGTCTCTTCTTCTGCCGCATCCACCGGCTCTTCGGTAGGAGTTGGCGGCGATTGAAGGAGAGTCTCTTCCTCTGCCGCTTCCTCCTTGGCGCCCGGCATCAGGACGGTATTCTCTTCGTGGATATCTTTCGCTGCGGGCGGCGGGGGAGCGGTCGGTTGCCCAACACCCGGCAGGATTTCGGTCTTCTCTTCGCCGGCACCCATATCGAGTTCATCGTCGAGTTCTTCGATCTCTGGTTCGGGCTCGGGTTTTGTCTCCAGGACCGTTTGTTCCTCGTGGATATTGGCCGCGGGCGGGGATGCAGGTTCCGGCTCGGGGGCCGGCTTGGTCTCCAGCACTGTCTGTTCTTCGTGGACGTCGGGCTTCGGCTCTTCCTTCGCAGGCGCCGGGGCCTTCACTGCCAGCATCATCGGGATGACGGCGAAGCACTCCGGACACTGGACCATCGGCTGGCCCTCGAGATCCGGATCTTCCCACTTATGGTTGCACTGGTTGCAGGTGAACTCCACGTCGGGACTCCAAACGATCGCCGCCAGACGCCGGAAACGCCCCGCCGACGGCGCAGAGATGCAAACTTCCGAATACTGAGTTTATGGAGCGCGTCAGGAAGGATGTCAAGGCGCGCGACGCGACAAGCGCAGAACAGCGCCTCCGAAGAGTACCAGCATCAAGGGGATCAGCCAGATTGCCAAATAGGACGCGTGTTCGATGATCGTCTTGTCGCGATCATAGAGAAACGTCCCGTAGCCCGGGGTGATCTCGTTTCCGTCTGGACCGAAGATGCCGATAACTACATCGATGCGATCCGGCCGGATTCCTGTCGCTTCGTAGATCGGACGAATGATTTCCGGATCGTGCTCAATCTCTTCCATTGAATGAGGAATGACCACGCCGAAGTCAGGATCCAGCACCCACCACTCGTCTTTCTCCGCATCGACCTGTGCCGTTGCCACAACATGCCCTGCCAGTCCGACGATGTGGACCGGGATACCCCGTGCATGAAGGGCGTTGGTTACGATGATGGCCTGCTGAGAGCACAACCCGATGCCGCGTTCGATCGCCTTGTCAGTGTCGGTGAACTCGTATTTCTGGAATTTGGCAGGTACGACGAAGCTCGCCAGCCAGAGCAGGTAATTCTCCGTCGGCGGAACGCGGAGGTTGTACTTCGAGAGGCCTTCGTCTCTCCAGTAATGGGCGATGCCCTGATTCACCGCCATGGTAACGCGGCGGGCGTACTCTTTCCGGTCGGTGAAAGGCGCATCGATCTCGGTGTGGACCTGCTCAGGGGTCAGCGTAATATCATTCTCGAAACCGACCGTTGCATCCTGATAGATCTGTGGATTCCGCAGAGACGTGAACAGCCCGACCACGTCGAGGGCAAACAGCGGAACGGCCAGGCAGATTGCGACGATCGCCAGGCCACGGAAAAGGCGCGAATGTTTGTAGATGGGCATGTTGGAAAGCTCATCAAGAACGTTGGAGAGTCTGTAAGAGCAGAGGGCCCTCGGTTCAACCAGGGTTTTCCCCTTGGTCCGCGCGGCGCTTCCTGGCTTAACCTCGGGAACCATGGAGGAACGCCTGCATGTCGCAGCCGCCCGTCATCCCCTCGCCTGATCCCACCCGGCCGACCCGCTGGGTGATCTTTGACCAATCGGCGTGGGACACTGCGCCTCCGGGCCCATCTCATCGCTTCGCGGCCAATCTTGTTCGCCGGGGCGATACAGTGGCCTTTGTTGGGCCCGCGGCATCGCCGTGGCGCATCCTGATGACGGAGAACGATCTCCTGCCGCTTGGGCGTCGCGCCCGGCGCAAGTTCCTCGGGCAGTGGCGCCACGAGCGCCTCTTCACATTGCGGCCGCGGACATGGCTGCCCATCCGCCGGGCCTTCTGGCTGGACAACAATGCGACGTGGAACGGCAGCGAGCTCTTCTCTCGCCCGAGGACGGGGGCGCTTCTTCGTGAGGCCGGCTTTGCACGGACGGATGTCCTGATTCTGCGGAACCCGGAGATGCCTCATCTTGTGCGACAACTTCAGCCGCGGCTGCTTGTCTTGTGGATGCCGAAGTGCTGCGACTGCGGGGCCCGCTTGCCGAAGGTGGTCAAGCGACGCCGCGCGGAACTGATTCTCGACGCGGATCTCGTCGTCGTGGAGAGCAGTGACTCCGCTTCCTGCGCCCGTCAGGTTCGCGCGGAGCGCATTCACCCATTCAAAGATATCCAGACCCTGCGGCGCGAAGTCTTCGCGCTTCTCTCTGAACGAGGGGCACGCCCGTGAAGAGCGCCCTTCCATCGTTGCGATGGGCGGCGGGCGGAATCCTCGTGGCGGGGATGATGTCCCGCATCACGGGCCTGCTGCGCGAGATGATCCTGGCGCACAGCTTTGGTGTTGGCGCGGACCTGGACGCCGTCTATCTCGGCCTGTCTGTTCCGATCGCGTTGACTGTTGGAATTGGTGGCGGTCTGGCTGCGGCGGCCGTCCCCGTCGCGGCTGGTGTCAAACTGCCGCGGCTTCGCGGGATGATGAATGTCGGGACTCGCCGGTTGTTCGAGATCCTGGCTCCGCTCTCACTGCTTCTGGCGGTCACATCGCCATTCTGGACCCGTCTCCTGGTGCTGGAGGGCGATACGCGCCGCTCGATGATGATCTGGGCGGCGGTCATCGGGTCCCTGACGATGGCCGGCGGGGCGATTTCCGGTCTCTACAGCGGTCTGGTGAACGCCCACGGACGCCACGTGACGGCGGCGGTCAAGCCGGCCTTTCACAACATCGTCGTCATCGCTGTCCTCCTGCTCTTCAGCAAGATGTCCGGGGCACTGGCGCTGGCCTTCGGTCTCCTGGCGGCGGAGTGGCTTCAGATCCTGGTTCTGGCGCCAGTGCTGCACTTCCTTACGCGCCGCGTGAAGCCGCTGCGACGGCTGGAGGACTGGGACGGCCTGAAGGCGCTCTTCTGGCCGGCGGCGATCATCGGGATCATCGCGGGGCTGAACATCACCGTTGATCGGATGTTCGCGACGATGCTGCAGGATGGTGCCATTGCGGCGCTTAGTTACGCGGAGAAACTCGTGAATCTCCCGGCGGGGCTGCTGGGGCTGGCCTTGTCGGCGCCGCTGTTCACGCGCCTGAGCCGATTCCGAGCGGCCAACCAGGGTGCCGCGTTCCAGGAAACGCTTCTGCTGGGAATCCGGCTGACGATCCTGGCCGGGGCGCCCGCTGCCGTCCTGCTCGTGGGGCTGGCCGAACCCGCCGTTGGTCTGCTGTTCGAGCGCGGTGCCTTCGACCTGGCGGCCGTCGGGATGTCATCCGTCGCGTTGCGTGGTTACTGCCTGGCGCTGCCCTTCCTGGCCATGATGCCGCTCCTGGCGGGGGCCGGACTGGCCGCGCGCAGGCCCTGGATGCTGGTCGCAATCCTGGTCGTGATGGTGGGGTTAAACGCCTGGCTGGACTGGATTCTGGTGCGCAGCGCCGGCCTGTTCGGCATCGCGGCGGCCACGTCGATCATCCTGACGCTCAAATCGACCCTGATGGTCCTGGTTGTTGCGCCGAAGATCCTCCGCGCGCGCAGTCTGTGGCGGACGGTTGCCTGTTCGCTCCTCTACGCGGCGGTCGTTGGCGGGCTGCTTTTCCTATTCCGGCTCTTGACGGGGTTCCTCCCCAGCAGTTCCATGGGCGTACGCATCTTCTTGCTGGGCGGAGGCCTTGCCATCGCCGCCGTGGCAACGGGACTGCTCTGGCGACCGCTGATCGCTGCCGAGTGGCTTTCGCTTGAGCGCCACCGTCACAAAGTGGCTGAATATGCCCGCCGGCTTGCGCCGGCAAATGCAGAGAGCATCGCAGAATGAGTGAGCAGAAGAAAAACTCAGGCCCATGCATTCTGGCCTTCGCCCCGGGAACGTGGCGCTGGCCGGAGGTCTGCGGTTCGACGCGCTATCACCTCTGGACGCTGGCAGGGATGGGGTGGCGCGTGCTCTACGTTGAGCCTCCTGTTAAGTTCCACACGATCGGCAAGACATGGAAGGCGCCGGACCGCGACTTCGTCGTGTTGACACCCGGCCGTATCATGCCCTTTGGCGTTCGTGGCATTAAGAACGATCAGATGGCGGAGAAGTGGCGCTCTGTCACGAGCAGCCAGTTGGCTTCGCGCGCGCAACGTGCATTGAAGTCTCTGAAGTGGAGCCCGCACGTTTATTGGTTCGGTGCCCCCTGGCACTCGGAGATCATCCAGCATCTGCCGCCGGGCCCGGTGCCGGTCACGCATGTCTACGACGATCTGAGCCAGAGCCCGATCTTCAATGCCATGCAGCGCGAGATCCTCTGGCGTTGGGAGCGCGAACTGCTGCGGGCCTGCAATGTGGCGCTCTGCAGTTCGATGCCGCAGATGGAGAAGCGCGAGGACATCGCCCGCCGTACCTTCCTGCTCGAGAACGCAGTGAAGGATTCGTTCATCTATCAGTTCAAGCCGTACGATCTCGACGAGAAGACACGGAAGATTGCCGCGCGAATCGATCGCCTGACGCCTCCGCGATTTGTATACGGCGGCGTCGCAGACCTGCGTTTGGAGCCCGAGTTTTTCCGTACGATCCTTGAAAACCTGCCGACTGGAAATGTGATCTTCCTTGGTCGCAAGGAAGACAGTCTCGACCCCGCACTGGCCGCAGACATTGAAGGCAACCCGCGCATGCACTGCCTCGGCGAGATTCCGTACAGCAGCTACCCCGGCCTGTATCGAATGGCGGATGTGCTGTTGATCCCGCACAAGCGCATGCCATTTACCGACGCGATGTTCCCCGAAAAACTGATCGAGTACCTGGCAACAGGACGACCTGTCGTCTCGGTTGGTCTTCCTGAAGTCGGACGAATCGCGCGCGAGGCCCCCTACGAAGGAATTCTGCGCGTTGCGGACAGCCCGTGGGAGTATCTGGCCGCCGCCACGGTGGCCATGAATGACAAGGATGAGATTCACGAAGAGAAGCGCGTCGAGATTGCACGCAATCACACATGGTCCGTGGCCGGCGAACGTGCTCACCGCGAATTGCTCGAAGAAGTCACCCGCCGCGCGAAGGAACTTCAGCAGGGCAAGGTCTGACAGGTTCATCGCCTGCGTGTGAACGATTCCGTCTCCGTCCCCACCCACACTTACTTCACTTGTGAGCTCGAATGCCTACGCCAGCGTTCGCCAGATCGCCGCGACGACTGCGCAGAGAATGACGCCTGGCACGAGCGGAACGACGACGGACATGGTCGTCCAACGCAGGCTCTTCGTCTCGTTCCAGATCGTCAGAATCGTTGTGCTGCACGGATTGTGGAACAAACAGAAGATCAGTAGGTTCACTGCCGTCAGCATTGTCCAGCCGCCGTTGCGGAGGATGTCATGCACAACGTGATCGTTGAATTCGACCATCACGCCGGCTTGCACACCGAGATCCGCGTTCTGCGTCACGAGAGTCACGGTCAGCATTAGGATCGTCGGGATGACGATCTCGTTGGCAGGAATCGCCAGAACATAGGCGACAAGGATGATCCCGTTCAACCCAAGGAACCAACCGACAGGCTGCAGCGCGCCGACCAGGTAACCCGCGATCGAAGTGTCCCCGATCATCAGATTCGAGAGCAGCCAGATGATTGCGCCGGCCGGGGCAGCCATCAGGATGGCTCGCCAGAGCACGATCAGCGTACGATCGATTACCGACGTGTAAAGAGTCTGAAGAATTCGCGGCGGGCGGTACGGCGGAAGTTCCAGCCCGAACGTGGACGGTTCGCTCTGCAGCACGCTGCGCGAGAGAATCAGCGATGAAATGAACGTCGCTGCCACGCCCAGCAAACAAACGCCCGTGACGACGGCCGCGGTGATCAATGAACTCCACGCTTCCGGCGCCGTCCAACTGACGAAGATCGTCGAGATCAGTATCAGCGTCGGCCACCGGCCATTGCAGACGGAGAAGTTGTTCGTCACAATCGCCATCAGGCGTTCGCGTGGGCTGTCGATGATGCGCGTCGAAACAACGCCCGCTGCGTTACACCCGAATCCCATCATCATGCTAAGTGCCTGCTTGCCGTGTCCGCCGCACGCGCGGAACAGCCGATCGAGATTGAACGCAACGCGCGGCAGGTAACCGAGGTCCTCCAGCATCGTGAAGATCGGAAAGAAGATCGCCATCGGCGGCAGCATGACGCTGAACACCCAAGCCGCCGCGCGCCAGATTCCATCGATCAGGAAACCGGACAACCATCCGGGGAAATGCAGGAAATCAGCGCCGGCGTGCAAGTAATTCGGAATCCAATCCAGCGTCAGCGTCGCCAGCATCTGCGATGGGTAGTTCGCGCCTACGACCGTCAGCCAGAGCGCGCCGAAGAGCAGCAGGATCATCGAGGGAATGCCCCAAACCCTGCTGGTCAGAACCTGATCGATGCGTCGCTCGATGCGCGTCCAGCGATCAACGTTGCGGCTGACAACGGAATCGGCAATCGCGCCAGCGCGTGCATAATACTCGAGTGCCACCTTGTCGGCCAGCGAATCCCCCACGCGATTGCGCATGCGATCCGCCACGTCAAGCAGACTGCCCGTCGCGCGGTCTCGTTCCGGACTCAGCAGCTTCACCTGGTCCAAAGACGGCATCGCGTGGGATTCCATCCCGATCAGATCGCCCAGCTCATCCTGCTCGATCGCTTCGATGATGCTGTGATCCGCATCCAGAAGGCGAAGAGCGATCCAGCGCGAATTCGGCAAGCCGGGGTAGGCTTCTTCCACGGCGGCCTGCGTTTCGATCAGGATCTCATCGAAGGCTTCGTCTTCTGCATCCTTCGGCTTGTGAAGCAGCGTCGGCTCCGGATCGGAGTGCGCGACCTCGTCGATCGCCCCGAGGAGATCGTCGATGCCCTGGCCAAATCGCGCGGCCATCGGGACAACGGGCACACCGAGTTGTTTGGAAAGCGCCTTGTGATCGACCGCGATGCCGCGCCGGCGCGCCTCGTCCATCAGGTTCAGCGCCACAACGACGCGCGGCGTGATGTCGAGCGTCTGCAGAACGAGCGCCAGGTTGCGTTCCAGGCGCGTGCCGTCGACTACGACAATCGTGACCGCGGGTTCGCCGAACAGAATGAAATCGCGTGCGATCTCCTCATGATGACTGGAGGAGAACAACGAGTACGCCCCCGGCAGATCGACGATACGAACGGTCTCGTCGCCGATCGTGAAAGACCCCTCGGCGCGCGCCACGGTCTTGCCGGGCCAATTGCCGACGTGCTGCCGCAAACCCGTCAGGGCATTAAACACGGTGCTCTTCCCCGTGTTCGGATTACCCAGCAGGGCGACGGTCAGGTCGGACTTATCGAGTTGTTCTTGCGTGCCTTTTGACTTGGTCGGTTTGATTCCCGGAATCGGACAAGTACCAGTAGAACAGAAACGGCCGCATCCTCCCGCCTGCTTCTTCTCTGTCACGATGCACCCTTCTCTGGTTGGGTCTCAGAGTCGATCAACTGGACGCGGATCGCCTCAGCCTGCTCTCTGCGGAGCGCCACCAAACTGTCGAAGACCCGGAAGGCAACGGGATCGCCGAACGGACTGCTGAACTCGCGATACACCTCGGCACCGGCAATCAACCCAAGGTCCATCAGTCGGCGCCGCTGGGGGCCGTGAACCTGCAGCGAAAGCACGCGGGCGCGCGCCCCTGGGGCCAGTTCGGCGAGCGTTGCCGCTCGGCCAACATTGGCATCCGCTGCTGCGACAAAAGGTCGCGTGTTGAAAGTCGTTCCTGTATCCATCTCGTTCCGATCCATTCCGATCCCTTGTATTGCTGACGGTCTTTCCCGTCGTTCTTCCGAGACCACGCCAACGCGTTAGGGGCACCGTAGTCAAGAGTAAAGATCGTAACCCTGGCTACAATTAGTGGCTTAGGCAAAATCGGTGCCCATGACCGGCTGGATCGGTCCAGCCACCCCTGGATTCGCTAGAAAGGCGCCTCCGCGGGCCCTTTCGGACTTCCGTGGGGGAGGAGGTTGCGCCAACGCACTGCCCCGCGCTACAAGTACCACGACCATCGCGACCAATGCGCGCAACTGGCACACGCCGTCGGCGAAGCCGGACTCCTGGGCGAGGAGTTCTATTGGTTCTGACAATGTGGATCCCGGACTGAGGACCGACGTGTGCGCCAGCCCGTCTTCCTTGACAATCCGGGATGCCGTCCGGGTGATTGAGTACACACCTTCGTCAAGTTGCTACTCGCTTCTGGCGATCGCGTGACCATGTTTCGTGCGCAGGGGAGAGCGAGAATGTCCATGTCCCACCGTTCCATCTTCGGATTCCTGACACTCTTGCTCTTGATGGCGATCGCGATTGGATGCGGTCCATCGACCAAAGAGTTGAGCGGAATCGAGTATGCCCCCGCGGAGCGAAGCGATTGGAAGGTGGCTACGCCCGTCGAGCACGACCTCGATCCGATGCTCGTTGCCGATCTCTACTACAACGCGTCGAAGCGCCCGAAAATCCGGAGCGTGTTGGTCATCAAAGATGGCCATCTTGTGGCCGAGCGCTACTTCAACGACGGCTCGATCGATCAAAAAGCCCGTCTCCAGTCCGTGACGAAGAGCTTCACGTCTGCGCTCGTCGGGATCGCCCTGAAGCAGGGATATCTGGAAAGCGTCGATCAACGGATCCTGGAGTTCTACCCGGAGGTTGCAGACAAGATCACCGACCCAAGGAAGAAAGAGATCACGATCCGCCAGCTTCTGGAAATGCGTTCCGGATTCCCGCGGGAAGAATCCGACGAGGGCCTGTGGGCGGGACTCCTGTCCGGGCACTACCCGCCGCTGATCGAGGGCTTTCCGCTGACCGCCGAACCCGGAACCAGGTTCCAGTACAGCAACCTAAGCTCCAACTGGTTGGGGATTATCGTGGATCGATCATCCGGCAAGGATCGGATGACCTTCGCGACCGAAAACCTCTTCGAACCGCTGGGCATTGAACCCGGCGAATGGGGCCAGGACGCCGACGGGAACTACAACGGCTGCGGCGACCTTCACCTGACCGCACGCGACGCGGCGAAGTTCGGCCTCCTGTATTTGAATGACGGTAAGTGGAACGGCGAGCAGATCGTCCCCGCCGAATGGGTGGAGGACTCACTCAAGACCTACTCAGTGAACGAAGCCTTCGTCAAAAGCGTCGGCGAATTCCGCGACATTGGCTACGGCTACCAATGGTGGTCCGCCAACGTCGGAGGCCGCCCCGTGAACTTCGCGTGGGGCCACGGCGGACAACTTGTCGTCTTGGTCGAAGACCAACAGATGGTGGTCGTTGTGACGTCCTACCCGTTCTGGCTCGATCACGATGGCGAGTCCTGGAAGCACGAAAAGGCAAACATCAAAATGGTCGGCGAGTTCGTTGCATCCCTGCCGTAGTCGGCAAGAGGCGTGTGACCGCAGCTACAGCAGCTTCGCCGCGAGGACCAGGACCGCGAACTGGATCAGGAAGAATCCGATCAGCGTGGAGGTCGCCTTCTCCTCCAGTACTTCCATCATTCCCATCAGGATGGCGCGCGCCGTGAAGTAGGCTCCGACAAGGCCGAGCCACAGGCCGAACCATGGAATGAATCGCAGACAGAGCAGGAAGACGATCAGCGGGATGATCGCCAGCATGCCGGCGGTGATGACGGCTTTCCAGAGCGGGAAGTCGTTGATCTTCTCGGCGCGGGCGGACATGAACAGCATGACGCCTCCGCAGATCATTGTCGCCGCCATCGAGATCACAATCGAGACGAGTCCCAACGCCAGGCCGAACATTGAAAGACCAAGCGGACCCGCATCGAAGTCCTCATCCGAGCCGGAGGAGAACGCGCTGTAGTCGTAACCTCCGCCGCCGTTTCTCTTCGCGTTGCGGCGCTCAAGCTCGGCGCGCTTGTCCATCGCCATGATGACTTCGATGTCCGACATGCCCTCGGTGTTCAGGCTGCCGCCGCGCCAACGTTCCGCGTCCGCTTCGGTCCACTGAAAGTCGTCTTCGTACTCTTCATAATCATCGCTGTAATCTTCTTCGACGTACGAATCATCGTACGCGTCGAACTCGACATTCACATCGCCGTAGCCATCATCGTAGATGGGCTGCGCGACGACGGGCGTCGGCGCGACGGGGCGCTGGCGACGAGGTTGCAGGTTGCTGAACAGGCCAATCGGCTGACTGCCGTCGGAGAGCGGAATCGTATCCGGCGGACCGAGATAAACGCGCGCCACGTTTGCGACGGCAAGCGGCAGCGCCGACGAACCCGCATCGACGGCGGTCTGGCGCACGCGAAAACTCGCGGCGGCCCCGTCGCGCTGGAATTGTTCGACCCAGACGAGAGGCAACTCCTCGCCGCTTGTCATGAACAGGATGCCGCGGCGCCCGCCCGCGGGCTGGCCGCTGGCTGCCGGCTGGCGGAAATGAACCGAGGCCACGCGATCGGCTTCCACAAGGTTCGGCTCGGCCGACGCCATGCCATCGGCAATCGTGCGCACCATGAAGTGCCCGCGGCCGTTGACGTTCGTGAAGGAATCCACCCAGACCGAGTCGAATTGCCGGCCATCCGTCAACGTCATGACGTCGGCGCTAGCCACGCCCGCGGAGAGCAGACCCCAGGCCGCACACAGCCAGAGCGCTCGCACAAAGCCCCTTGCCGGACCGATCGCCAGGAACATCCCCGAACATGCCTCCGAAATGATACTCTCTTCTAGCGACACCGGTTCTACGCCGCAACGCGATTCCGCGGCGGACGGTGGCATAAAAAAACCGGCTGTGGGCCATTTGCACTTGACGGGCCCCCCACCTTGGCCCTACCCAAACGACTCCGATGGCGCGGGAGGAATTCCGCGCCGGGCGGTCCGGCACGATGGCGGATGTAGCTCAGGCGGTTAGAGCACCAGATTGTGGATCTGGGGGCCGGGGGTTCGAGTCCCCTCATCCGCCCCATCGCCAGCCCCCGCTTGGAGGATACGACGCGCCCGTAGCTCAGCCCGGATAGAGCACTGGATTCCGGTTCCAGGTGTCGGGGGTTCAAATCCCTCCGGGCGTGCCACTCTTTCGGAATTTTGTGGGTCATTAGCTCAATTTGGCAGAGCAGTGGACTCTTAATCCATTGGTTCCAGGTTCGAGTCCTGGATGGCCCACCATAAACCTTTCACGAAGAAAACCCCTCGCTGCCTGCGAGGGGTTTTCTCGTTTCGTCGAATTGTGCAGACAACACGGGGCCGAGGGGCGATTCAGCTTGTCAAATCGGCATCGATGCGTTCTATTGAAGACAACCTGAGCGGCCCCTCCGAGGAGCCAGCTCGTTCGGGCCACAGAGCCCAATAGGGGCGTATCGCCCCCGAGGCCATTTGGCCTCCACAGACGCGCGCCCGGGAGTTTTCACTCCCGGGCGCAGCTCTTTATTACTCTTTTGTTCGATTGCGAGGTCAGTCCAGATCTTCGCCGGCAACCTGCCACGTTGCGTGGCCTTGGATTAGCTCCTGCAACTTGCCCGGGCCTTTGCGTTCCGTGATCTCGGCGATCTGATCGTTGACGAGATCGTTGTAGGTCGGCCGCTCGACGGCGCGGATAACACCGATCGGTTCGGGGAAGTCCGGCTGGCGCAGGCGCGCGAGTTTGAAGTGCTCAGACATCGGGGCTTTCTCGTCGTGGACCAGAAGATCGTTCTTCGTGAATCCGCCCTGGCCGAGTGTCACGACGCGCACCTGGCCTTCAACATGCGCGAGGCCCTTGTCGTCTTCCTTGCCAAAGACCATCGGTTCGCCGTCGCGCAGTTCCACGATGTGGTCCGCGCGAATCTTGCGGTCCTGGGCATAGCTGAACGCGCCGTCGTTGAAGATGTTACAGTTCTGGTAGATCTCCACGAACGCGGCGCCCTTGTGTTGGTGTGCGCGCGTCAGCACTTCAATCAGGTGCTTCGGATGCGTGTCGACAGCGCGCGCAACGAAGGTCGCTTCGGAAGCGAGCGCAATCGCGAGCGGCAGCACCGGCCAATCGAGCGACCCCATCGGCGTGGACTTTGTCTTCTTGCCGAACGGCGAAGTGGGGGAGTACTGACCCTTCGTCAGACCATAGATCTGGTTGTTGAAGAGCAGGATTTTCAAATCAACATTGCGGCGCAGTGTATGGATTGTGTGGTTGCCGCCGATCGAAAGGCCGTCACCGTCGCCGGTGATAACCCAGACGTTCAAGTCGGGCCGTGCGACCTTCAGACCGGTCGCGATCGACATCGCGCGGCCGTGGATGCTGTGAATGCCGTACGTATTCATGTAGTACGGGAAACGACTCGAGCAACCGATGCCGGAGATGAACGCGTACTTCTCGGGCGGAACGTCGAACTGTGCGAGCGTCTTCTTGACCGCGGCCAGAATCGAGTAATCCCCGCAACCGGGGCACCAACGCACATCCTGATCGCTGGCGAAGTCTTTGAAGCTGTATTTCGGGGTTTCAACGGCGGTCGTCATTACTTCGCCTCCTCGTTCATCAACATCTCGACAGCGGTCACGATTTCACTGACCATGAAGGGGCGACCCTGAACCTTGTTCAAGCCGCGCGCATCGACCAGGAACCGGGCGCGAAGAATTTCGCGCAACTGGCCCTTGTTCAGTTCCGCAACCAGTACGTGTTTGTACTTCTTCAGAATCTCTGGCAAGTTTTTCGGGAATGGATTCAGATAGCGCAGGTGAATGTTCGCAACGGGATGGCCGCGCTCGATCAGCTCGGCGGTCGCTTCGCGAATCGCACCATACGTACCGCCCCAACCAATCAACAGAACATCTGCATCCGGATCGCCGTACACGATCTGGTCGGGAACAACGTCGACGACCTTCTCGACCTTCGCGTGACGGTAATCCGTCATGCGCTGGTGGTTATCCGGATCGTAGGAGACGTTGCCCGTGCCATCGGCCTTCTCCAGTCCACCAACGCGGTGCATCAGGCCAGGCGTGCCGGGCAGCACCCACGGGCGCGAGTAATCTTCGTCGCGCTTGTAGGGTAACAGCTCGCCGTCTGGGCCGTTGGTTTCTTCGAGGTGATGGACGGGAATCTCTTCCAGGTCATCGACACTCGGAACCAGCCAGGGCTCCGCACTGTTGGCGATATAGCCATCGCTGAGGATCATGACCGGAGTCATGTACTTCAGCGCAATGCGCACGGCTTGGATCGCGATATCGAAGCAATCGCTTGGCGACCGCGGTGCAAGCACCGGCATCGGGCAATCGCCGTTGCGGCCGTACATGGCCTGCATCAGGTCGGATTGCTCAGTCTTTGTCGGGAGACCCGTCGACGGGCCGCCGCGCTGAACGTTCACGACGATCAGCGGTAACTCGAGGATCGTTGCGAGGCCGAGGGCTTCGCCCTTTAGGGCAATGCCGGGGCCGGACGACGCCGTCACGCCGAGCGAACCGCCGAAGGCCGCGCCGATCGTCGTGCAGATGCCCGCGATTTCGTCTTCTGCCTGCACGGTGCGAACGCCGAACTCTTTGTGTCGCGCCAACTCGTGCAGAATATCGCTGGCGGGAGTAATCGGATAGCCGCCGTAGAAGAGCTCTTTCTTCGCCAGGTGCCCCGCCGTCAGCAGGCCGAGGGCCAGGGCTTCGTTGCCGCGAACCTGGCGGTAGAGGCCCTTCGGCAGCGTGGCCGGTTTGACCTGGAAGTTGTTCTGGAACATCTCGGCGGTTTCGCCGAAGTAGTAGCCCGAGTGGAGAACCTTCAGGTTCGCCTCACGCATCTGCTCGTTCGACTTGAACTTCGAGTGGATGAACTCGACGACCGGATCGAGCGGCCGGCTATAGAGCCAGCACACGAGGCCGAGGGCGAAGAAATTCTTGCAGCGATGCGCATCGCGGCCGGTCACGCCGAGTTCTTCCACGGCGTGAGTGGTCGCGTTGGTCATCGGCACTTGGAAAACGCGATAGCCATCCAGGGAACCGTCATCCAGGGGGCTCTCTTCAAAGCCGGCAAGCTTCAGATTCTGCGTTGTGAAGCCGTCCTCGTTCGCCACGATAATCCCGCCGGGCTTCAGATCGCGCAGATTCACCTTCAGCGCCGCCGGGTTCATGGCAACCAGGGTATCGACCTGGTCGCCCGGCGTGTGGATGTCCTCAGAACTGAAGTGAAGCTGGAAGCCGGAGACGCCATAAACGGTGCCGGCTGGGGCCCGGATTTCGGCCGGGAAGTCCGGCAGCGTGCTGACGTCGTTGCCGTAAACGGCCGACGTATTCGTAAATTGCATGCCGGAAAGCTGCATGCCATCGCCGGAATCGCCGGCGAAACGCACGGTCGCTCGCTGGATGGATTGAATTGGCTTTTCGCCGGTTTCCGTGGTTTTTACGGACATTTTTCGCGTCGTTCTCCTCTAATTCGTGCTCAAGGGTCTCCCCCAGGGCGGGGGAAACGCATATTTTACGCCACAGCGCGGGTGGCTCGTCAGCGCCAGTCGATCAGAGCAGCGTATGGCCCTCGTTGCTGGCAGGCAATTCCAAAACGTTGAGAGGATGGGAGTTATTTGATAGCCAGCGCCGCCACGGCGTCTCGCGACAGGTTCGGCGCCAGTTCACAGGCCAGCGCAATCTCCCTCTCCATATCGAGAGACTCGTTGCTGGCAAGGCTGTCTGTGCCCAGATACGTCGGGATGTCTGCCGCCAGGAGCCGTTCCAGTGGAAACGCCCCGCGCTCGAAGTAGACGTGAGTGCCCGGGCATACGACGGCGCTGGTTCCCGTTCGGCGCAGAATCGCCAGATCTTCGTCATCGATGTCGTTCAGATGGGCCAGCAGTGTGCCCGGCCCCAGGACGCCGCAGGATTCCAGGTGGGGGACCGGCCGTAGGCCGGGCGGGCGCCAGTCTTCCGGCAGGAGATGGCGATCTGCAAGGAACTCCAACATCGCCCCCTTCCCGTGGACCATCATCTCTGTTTCCTCGGGCGTCTCGGCCGCATGGATGCAGAGACGGAGATTCCGAGCCTTCGCCTCGCGGGCGCAGGCACGCAGAAGCTCGGGCGTCGTCGAGTACGGTGCGTGCGGCGAGAGCCCGACCTGCACGCCGGCCCGCGTGGCGGGCGCCAGTCGGCTGACCAGTGATTGTTCCGCCGTCTCCGGCTGGGTATTGATCACCTCGCGAAAAACCACCGCATCCAGGCCGGAACCTTCCCAGGCGGCCTCTGCCAATCCACTGCGATCGATGTCCCAGACTTCGACGATGCGATTGGCGCGCATCTCCTCGATTTCTTTGCCCATCGCAGAGACGGCGTCCTCCACGGGACGATCGCGCTTCTCGATGAAGATGCGCTCCAGCCACTCCGCGAACGGCAATCCCGGTGGGATGACACCGCGCAGGTGGCTCAGTTCCAGATGGCAATGGGCGTTCAGATACACAGGTCAGTCTTCAAGGAACAGCATGCCGAGCAAGGCCGCTTTCGATTCGACGGCCATGTTCAGGAACTTCTTCAGCGCGAGAAAGCAATCCAGCAGGATCGCCAGATCCTCGCTTGAATCTTCTCCCCATCCGCCGGGCGGCACGCCGGATTCCTCCAGTTCAGCCGGATCGTATCGTTCCTGGATGATCTCCGGAGCGACCTTCTCCAGTGCATGATGGATCCGTTCGACTTCCACTGCGCCCAGCGTCGAAACGATCGGGCAAGCGGCCAATTCCTCGAACCACTCGGTGAGGGCCTCCTCATCTTCGCCGGCCAAGTCTTCATCATCGAGGTACCCGACGAGAAGGAAATCCAGGATCGGCTGGTCCTCGCCGACTGTATCGCTCAGCAGAAAATGCAGCGCCTCGTTCCATTCGCCGAGGTCGAGCGCATTACCTTCGCCGGATTCGGCGTTCTCCCATTCGATTGGGGGCAGCATTGTCTCGTCGAATTCGTCGTCTTCCATCAGGCGGCGATGAACGTTCGTGCTAACGCGTTGCAGCAGGTAAGCGCTCATGACAGGCCCCCTTTCCGGGGAAGGATGTTACCGCCAGTGCGCACGAAAACAGACGGCGCGTCAAGTGCCGCTGAAGATGCAGGACTGCTTGAGTCAGAAAAGGAAACCCGCCCCTGCGATGAGGGGCGGGTGGATATTCGATTGGAACCTGGTGCGACGAGCCTACGCCAGAGGGCCGACGTGCTTGCCAACGTGCGGGAACTCGGTAATAGCCAGGGCCTTGTCGATGGTCGCGATGGCCTTGGAGCGCCCGGGCTCGCGCAGGTCGCCGACCTTGACGAGCGGCAGGCGGACTTCGCTGTCCAGCATGTGGTGCAGCGCGATCGGATTCTTCACGCAGAAGCACGCGTCGACGCAGGGCTGAAGGGCCTTCTGCAGTTCCTCGGCCTTCTCCCACTCGCCGGCGGCGCACAGTTCGGTCAGTACCTGGAACTCTTGCGGCCAGACGTTGGCGCTGGCGGAGATGACTCCGGTTCCGCCAAGCTTCATGATGTCGTACACCATGTGGTCTTCGCCGCTGACGACGGTGAAGTTCTCGCGATCGGTTTCATCCAGAATCCGACCGACCTGGTTCAGGTCGCCACTGGCTTCCTTGATCGCGACGATGGCCGGGTGCTGTGCAAGCTCGATCGTCGTGTCAGCCTCGATGTTCGACTTCGTCCGGCTCGGGACATTGTAGAGAATGATCGATGCATCGTTTTCCCCGGCCAGATCGGCCATGATACGGAAGTGACGCAGCAGGCCTTCCTGGGGCGGGTTGTTGTAATAGCCGCTCACGTGAAGCAGCGCGTCCACTCGGCCTTCGGCCAGGATCGCGCGGCTCATCTCGACGGCTTCGTGCGTCGCGTTGGAGCCGGCGGAGGCGATGATCTGGACCTCGCGGCCCTTGCCGGCCGCATATCCGCGGGCGTACAGGGCGCCTTCGCTGACCAGTTCAATCTGTTCGTTGTGGGTGAGCGTGGCGCTCTGCCCGGTGGTGCCGGCGATCACGATACCGGTCACGCCGGCATCGATGAAGTGGGCAATCAGCTCGTGGTACTTATCAACGTCGACGACGACACGACCGCTTTCTTCGATCATCGGCGTAATGATGGCGGGGTAGCATCCTCTGATTTGCGTAGCAGATAACATAGTTTCATCTTCCTTTGGAACGGGATCGCAATGGGAGTGGGGCCGGAAGAGGTCCTGCATCCAGGCCACGCGCTATCCCTGGGGGTTCAACACTGTCAAGCGAGAGTCATTCCGGCCGTTCAAAATAATGAACCCTCTAGGGGCCTCTTTAGCGGAAGCCCTGGGCCTCAGTACAATGCCAATCTAGTGATATGACCCAAAGGGCATCAAAACTGGCATCCTGGGCGGCCAATCGGGTCAGCCTGACCCGGTGACACGGCTCACTTCAGCAGTTCCCGGGTGACTATATCGGCTGGATCGATCAGGTTGTCGTTGTTGAAATCCAGCCCTTGCGGGTCGGTTGTCCGACCCAGAATGACACTGATCACGGCGTCCGGTGGCGCCATGGGAGTGAACTCGGTTGTCATGTTATTGTCTTCGCTGTACTCGTCGATCAGGTTGTCCGGATCGATGACGGCGACGATGGAGTAGTCCTGGTCGTCCGGGATGACCCAGCGCGCTGTGATCGTCATGCTGCTGTTTCCGGAGAGACCTGTATTCGTGCGTTCATTCTCGACGATTGGGATCAGTTCGCGTGCATCGGGAGGCATCGCGTAGAGCGAGTAGTGGAAGTACCAGGCGCTCAGATCGCCGATGTTCTTCACTTCGGCAAAGACCGTGACTTCGTTGCCCGGTTCCGGGATGCCGCCCTGCAATCCTGTCTTGCCGACCGCCAGGTCGCGCACGGATTCGTGACTTAGCATCGAGAAGGTGCCATACTCGGCCAGGTCGCGTTCAATCACACCTGTTGTGACGCCGTCGATCTCCGCAGTCGTCGGAGTCGACGTCAAATCGGCCTTCCAGAATCCGACGAGGAGACTGTCGTTCGCGTCCGGGAGCGCGACGAAATTCTTCTCAAAGGAACGATCTGGACTCAGCGGTCCCGGCGCGCGCTCCAAACCCATGATCTCCAGCGCGGGCCCGCCGTCGACTTCGTGTCCCGGGCCTATGAATCCAAATCCTATGCCGGCCAGGTTAACCATGTCCAGACCCTCCAGGCTCGCGCCTCGTGAGTAGTTCTCATCGCCTGGATCATGCGGCGCCGGTTGGCCCTCGGGGAAAAACTTCTGTCCTTGATCCAGGTCACCAACGTGCACGGCGGGCGCCATGATCCCGGTGTCTTTGTAATCCTCCATTTCCACCCAACCGATCGCAATTCCCGCCAGATAGGCGTGCATCATCGGATGGAACGTCATCGTGGGTTCGGGCTGACGGAATTCACGATACAGCGTATTGTATATTGGCCCCACATAGACCGAGTGGCGCCACTTCTCTGCGCGAATATCTCCCTCTAACGGATCGACGCTTGTGACATCCTCCATGCGCGTGATGACGATTTCGATCGTATTGCCGTAAAGCGCGGCGGCGTACTCCAGAATATCGTCCGGAACGCCCGCTTCTGGATCTTCGTCGCCCAAGCGCCGGTGGTTTCCGAACTCGAAGTCATAGCCCATTTCGAGCATGTGCAGCGTAATTCCGCCCAAGCGCCCGCTACTAATTGGATCCGCCGACAAGTCCCACGGCAAGTAGTTGCCGTTCTCCGACTCCAGCCACAGCATCCAGGCCTGACCGAATCGCGCATCGGCGGACTGTACGTTGAAAGCCGTCTTACCCGTGATCGGGATTTCCCGCACCTCGGTCCATGTACGTGTCTCAGGATTGAACGTCGCGTAAGCCGGAATCAGGTTCTGCATCATGGTCTCGTTGTCGGCTTGAGGGTCTCCGCTCGGCTGCAAATCTTCAATCGCCACGCGTTCCCACATCGCAACGAATCGCTCGTGAATCGGCTCGATGCTGGAGATCTTATAATAGCCGACATCCGGTTTGAAATCCATCTTGGCGTCTGCGCAAACCGGAGCCGGATCGCTGAAACTCATTCCATCAAAGTAGCTGTACCAGATATCGGTTGCCTGCGTTGCGGGCCTGCCTTCGATCGGCTGCTCCCACAAGACCATGTATCGAAAGCCATCTGTCGAACGCCCGATGACCGGGCGTGTGCCATCTGGCAAGCCGCCGATCACGTCAGCTTCTGTGTCGAAGTCTGTGGGATCGTTTGGCACTCCGCGCGCGCGACGTTGGCGTTCAAACTCGTGGAATGGGTTTCGAGTGATGATGTGCGGGCGCTCTTCCAACGTTTTGACGGCGCGCCCCCCTGGTTCCGCGTACGTGTACTGCCAGCCACTGTCGGAGACGATCGTTGGTTTCGATGGCGGGACTCCACTGCGAGCGGGATAGGTGCTCGTAAACGTGTACCCTGTCTGGAACTCGCGGATGATGTTGTAGATACGCAGCTTGGCACCGATCAGCAGACTTGCTCCGATGGAACCCATTCGCAGGCCAGAAGTCTCGTCCGGCACGAGTGTGACGCTACCCTTCCCTTCACCGAACGCAGTGGCCTCCATGTAGTCGCCGAGCACATCGACAACCGCCGTGATCGTCAGGGCGATGTAGCCGGTGATCTTGCCATCGAACGAGAGATCGCTGTTCTCGTTGACCTTGATCTGCGATTCCGCATCGATGCCGAGCGTAATCGCCGCGATCAATTTCGCACGTTGATCCAACCAGGCGACGGCGCTGCCGATGAAGGGCCATTGCTTCAACGGTGCAAGCTGCGGAAACACGACGGACATCTTGGCTTCTTCCTTCACGGTTCCCGCCAGTTTCACGGTGACCAATCCGCCGGTGAAGTCGAGTCCTTCCGGAGTGAGCTGATTGATCACGCCACCACCGAGCTCTGTGCGCAGCACGCCCGAACCGACAAGGAATTCACCACCGCCGGCAACGGAGATGTTTCCGTCGCCAACACTGGCGATTTCCGCCTTTGCCGACGCCTGAACTTCTTTGATGCCGTAGCGCTTTCCGCCGACCCACGGAATGCCGTCGATGAACTCCACCCACGCGTTGATGGGCGTTCGTGGTGCGACGCCGGAGTAACCCCACTTCACGACCTTATCGATGAACTGATCGCCGAACGGGCCATAGCTTGGATCGAGCGAGTAGAACGGGATCGTGCCCGGGTAGGTTCGCAGTGGGATCGCCATCTGGATGGGCGTGCTGATCTGATTGTTCGTATTCTGAAGCGTGAACAGCGAGTAGGGATTCTCAATGCCATCCAAGACATCGCGCCTGAAATATCCCGTGACCGTCCCAGCGTCGTACGTGCGAGGCCCGATGAAGACTCCATCATAGACGCGAAGTGCCTCGATATCGCTCCCGCCGCCGTACGCCGCGAGCGTCCAGTTCACGGGATATGATGCGGAATGCTCCGGGAATGTCCACAGAACGCCTTCTTGATTCAAATCGAACGATGTGACATCGGGCAGAGTCTGAGCCTGAAGCGAACGCTGCGTGATGTTCGCGTCCTTGGCGTTCAGAAACATGAACCCATCGTGGCTTCCGATCAGACGACAGGAACTGATAACCCCGCCAATGTATGCTCCATCGAATCGCCCTTTCTGGTAAAACGTCTGCCCGTCGAGTCGATAGAACTTCCCGTAGTCATAACCATCCTCGATAATCATCACGTACAGATCGGATGAGACTCGATCGACAGCTAGGAAGTAGGGACTGAGTCCATAGCGATTCGGACTGGGAACACCGAAGATGTTCGTGAAGAGCTGCGAACGTGTCACTTGCTGCCGAATGGCGGTCGCATCGGGGCTCAGATTATATATCGAACTTCCGCAGATGACCCACCACGACCCGTCGTTCGCGCGATCGATCGCGTTTACGCATCCGGTAGATAGAACCGTACTAAAGTCGATCGTATCGGTCTTTGTGATATCCGGCTCGCCCTCGGTTGTGGTCCCGAGCTGCCAGACGGTCATGGTCGTGAGGTCTTCATCGAGAACGTACCATGTGTCGTCATTCGCAACAAAGCAAGCCCCAAGCGTCGTGTATCCAAAGGCGTTGTGAAACCCGTAGTAATCCACGGGATAGCTGAAGGAGATCGTGGAGAGATGACTCCCACCTCGATCGTAGGTGTTAATCTCGCCAAGCTTCTCTACGTAGTGTCGCCCGAGCGTCTCATCGAATGTCCAGCGAGCCTTATCTGTATTAGGCGGATAGAGCGAATAGAGGACATCGCCTGGATTCTGTGCGAAGGTCTGACCGCAGAGAATCGGCAGGATAAACAGGGAGAGCACTGCGAGTCGCAGTTTCATGGTCCCCTCCAAGAAGCCAACGAATGTTCAACCTTACGCAATCACTGGCCTGCGAGAGCGCGTTCTGTCAATCTGAGGTTGGAACAGAGGAAGGCCTGCAGGGCGCTACAACACGTGCCCGATCAGCTCTTTCGCTGACATGTTGCCCCAGTTGTCGACGCTGGTCGGTCCGGAGACTTCCTCGAGCAGATGGGCAAACTCCCGATTCGCCATCGGCCAGTTACCGCGCGCGTTCTGCCAGGCCCAATACAGGTACTCCGACGCACGCCGATCGCCACAGGAGAGGATGGCCTGCGCCGCTGCAAGGTGCGGATTCGAGAAATGTACCTTCAGGTTAGGAATCGATTTCAGCTCTCGTTGCAGCAGCTTCATTCGCCGGCGCGCCTCGCGCACGCCGACAAAGCCACCGGCGCGTTGTGGCGTTCCGGGCTTTGGCACGAACACGCCGACATTTAGCGCGAGATGACCGAGCCGACCGTGCGAGCGCGACGCGTCGACTTGAACATGGTGAAGCTCCCGTGTGAAGGACGCGATCGAGCGCACGTCGTCGTCCGTCTCGCCGTTCAGTCCGATCATGTAGTACAGCTTCAGGTTTCGCATGCCGCGCGAGACGGTGTCGTGCGTGAACTGACGAATCTTTTCATCGGTCAGGCGCTTTCGCATGCGAATGCGCAGGCGTTCGTTGCCGGCTTCGGGCGCGATGGTCAGCGTGTTCTGTCCCGACTGCAGCAACGCATCGATCATGCGCGGCTTCACATCTTCGACGCGTAACGATGAGAAGGAGATGTTCATCCCGAGCCGAAGAAGTCGATCGCAAATCTCTTCGATCTCTTTGTGCACACCGACTGCCGAGGCGACCAGTCCGATGCGATCCGTTCGACCTTGGAAGAGGCGAGCCTGGCGCTCGATTTCTTCTGCGGAGCGATGGTGGTATTTGTACGGCATGTAGCCAAGAATGCAGAACTCACACTTGTAGGGGCAGCCTCGACTGATCTCGATCAGCGCGCGGTTGGCGAACTCCGTGTGCGGTGTCAGGATACCCGAGTGCGTGGGGAATCCCAACAGGCGATCGGCGTGGGAGATGCGCGTCGCCTTCGGCAGAGCAGACAGTTCGGAGCGATCGGAAGGTTCTGTGACTTCGAAGCCCGGAATTCGTGACAGCGCATCTCGCAACGCTGACTTCTTCGAGCCGTGCGCATTCAGCGCTTCCACGACCGCATCCATCGCCTCTTCGCCGTCGCCATGGACGATCACGTCGACGAAGTCGTACAGCGGAAGGCGGTTCATCGTCACGGCCGCGCCTCCGACGATGATCAATGGGTCCTTCGGTCCGCGCCGAGACGCCCACGGGGAAAGGCCCGACCGCTCCAGTATATCCACCACATGCAAGTAATCCATCTCGAACGCCACGGAGAAGGCCACGACCGGGAAGTCACCCAGGGGACGCTGGTTCTCAACGCTCAGAGGAGGATGCGTTGGCCAACTCCCCGCCGCGTCGCCATCCGAACTCAAGTGCGGTCGCCGTCCGCCTGCGCCGAGCAGATCCGGATGCGTCTCGTTCCAGAACACGCGCTCTGCCGCTGCGTCTGGCCGCGCGTTCAATCGGCGCACGAGCGTCTGAAAGCCAAGCGACGACATTCCCACATGGTACGTATTCGCGTAACACATCGCGATCGGCCACACCGAGCCAAATGGCTTCGGGCACGCGCCGTCTTCCGCCGCGAGCAAGGCACGCAGTGTCTCTTCGGTGGTGTAGGCTCTGCGGGGCTTGCGGGACATGGCTCCTGCCGATGCGAAAGTCGCGCCGGGCGCGTTTTGGACTCTGAGAGCTGCGCCGCCGGCGTGAACAGAGAAATCTACACGGTCGACCAATTCCAAGGATTCCCTATGACGGCCGAGCGCTCAGATTCTCGTGGCGTCGCGCGGTCTGCGTCGGACAACCTTCGGGGCGCTGGACATCGCTGACCCGGGGGGATTCCGGATGACCGCCAAGCTGATCGACGGACGCGCTATTGCCGCCGGCATTCGAGCTGAAATCCGCGACGCCGTGGCCGAGCGACGCGCCGCTGGGCAACGTCCGCCGGGCCTGGCCGTGGCCATCGTCGGCGAGAACCCCGCCTCTCAATCCTACGTCCGCATGAAACGGAAGGCCTGCGAAGAGGTCGGCTTTCTGTCCGAGGTTCACGCCCTGCCCGTCGAGACCTCGCAGGCGGAACTGCTGGCGCTTGTCCAGGAACTCAATTCACGCGACGAGATCGACGGCATTCTTGTTCAACTGCCTCTCCCGCCACAGATCGACGAAAGCCTGATCATCAACGCCATCGATCCGGAGAAGGACGTCGACGGGTTTCATCCGATCAATGTCGGCCGTCTTGTGATCGGCGAACGCGCCTTCGTGCCTTGCACACCGCTGGGTATTCAGGAGTTGCTGATTCGCTCCGACGTCGAAACCCGTGGGAAGTTCGCCGTTGTCGTTGGCCGCAGCAATATCGTCGGGAAACCGATCGCGAACCTGCTGACCTTACGGGGACGCGGCGGAGACGCGACCGTCTGCGTTTGCCACAGCGCCACGCCGGATCTCGACGCCGTTACACGCCAGGCGGACATTCTGATCGCCGCGATGGGGCGTCCCCAAGCCATCAAGGCCGACATGATCAAGCCCGGCGCCGTCGTGATCGACGTTGGAATCAACCGCGTGCCGGACGCTTCGCGCGAGCGCGGTTACCGCATCGTGGGCGATGTCGATTTCGAGCCCGCCTGCGAGGTGGCCTCTCAGATTACGCCTGTTCCCCGCGGCGTCGGCCCAATGACCATCGCGATGTTGCTGCGTAACACGCTGGACGCCGCCCAGCGCCGCGAGTAAGCCTGGAGGCGCCGGTCCACCGGCACATTCCCCAGGAATCCGCGCCCTTGTCCCTTCGCGCATGGCTTTACCTCATCCGCCGCGAGACCGCCGCCCAGCCCGGGCGAGCGGTGCTGCTGGTACTCTGCGCAGCGCTCAGTTGCGCGATCGGCGGCCTGGCACTGGCGGCGTTGTTCTATCTGCGCTCCGAAGTCCGTCCCCAGATTGAGAGCCTTTTCCCCGAAGAGCGCCTGGTCGTGCGCCGACCCGATGTCGACGTTTCGATCCTGAAGCTCCAGTTTGGCAAGATCACCGACGAAATCGTCGCCCAGATCGAAGCGATCCCCGAGGTCGAACGCGTCTCGCCCCAAATGCCCGCGCAGTTCCCGATTATGGCGGAGATGACCATCGGGCGGCTCGATGCGTCCTACGCCAGCGACGTGGTGCTTCACGGCGTGCCGGCGGAGCTGATCCAGGATGAACTGCCCCGCGATGCCGATTTCTCCTGGGATCCGGAGAGTGGCGACCCGGTCCCTGTGGCCGTGTCCGCCTACTTCCTCGACCTCTACAACCTGGGCCTGGCGGAAGGCGTCGGACTTCCGAAGCTCAGTCCAAATGCCGCCCGGAACCGCGAGTTCACGCTAATGCTCGGCGAATCGACTCTCGGCTTCTCGAAGGGCGAGTCGCCCAAGTTCGTTCGAGCGAAGATCGTGGGGCTGACCAAGAACCCGCTGCTCGTCGGCCTCGTGGCGCCGATCGATGTCGTGAGGCGCTGGAATGCCGAGTTCAACCCCGGCCAGCCTGCCAGCTACGCGATTTTGCACGTCGACGTGCGCCGGCCTGAGGATGCCCTGGCCGTTCGCGATCGATTGATGGCAATGGGGTTGCGTGTCGATTGGGCCGCGGAGGACCTGCAGCGATTCCAGCGCATGATCACAACCGCGGAACTCGTTCTTTTCGCCGTTGCTGCGGTGATTCTGGCCCTGACCAGCGTTGGAATCTTCTCGACGGTCGCGATGTCGACGCGAGAGCGCCGAGCTGCCTGGGGCCTCCATCGCGCGACAGGGCTCGGGCCGTGGTCATTGCTCGGGCTGGTGCTGGCCGAGGGCGCGATCCTCGGCGTTCTGTCCGCTGTGATCGGTGGGGCAATGGCCTGGGGCGTGGCGGCCGCGCTGCAATCGGCGGCGGGGGAGTACCTCGCCAACCTCTCTTTCATCCCTGGCCAGCCCTTCGCCCTCGGTGTGGAAACCTACGCGGCGATCCTCATTCTGGCGCTGGGGCTGATCCTTGTACCGACGCTCCTCTTCGCCCTGCCTGCGTGCCGGGCCGAACCGACGCGGCTACTCGAGCGGCGGAGTTTGTAGAATACTTCCAGTTGGAACGAGCGGGGCCGCTTGTTGCGCTCCCAAAACTTCGTCAGAAGTGCCATTCCCGTTGACACTGTAGGCCTATGGCTTGCGCCATAGGGGTCTGTCAGGGTACTAAGCTCCTGTTCCCGTTCAAACTGATATTCCCTGTGGAGGCAGCACTCGATGGTTGAGCTTGTTCAACAGTTGGAAGAGCGCGTGACGCGCCTGATTGAAGAGTTGGAAAGCACACGGGTCGCAAAGACCCAGTTGGAATCGGAAAACGACGGCCTGCGGATCACCGTGGCCGATCACGATCAAATAAAGACCGAGTTGGAAGAGGCCAAGGGCCAGATCGCCGGGTTCGAAGAAGAACGCCAGCAGATCGAGGGCCTGCGCGCGGCTGCGGCCGAGTTGGAAACGCTCAAGTCCGAACTCGAAGCAATCCGCGGCGACTTGGAGACGACCAACAGTCTGCTCTCCGAGGCCGAAAGCGAGCGCAACGACGCGATTGCCCAGCGCGATCATCTGCGGGGCGAGTTGGAAAGCGCCCAGGCCCGCGTGGCTGAGTTGGAAGAGTGGCACAACGGCACCGTCCGTCATCGCGACGAAATCCAGGGACAACTGGAAGGCGCCAACAATCGCATGAGCGAAGTGGCCACCGAACGCGACGAGGCCCTCTCTGAACTGGAAGCCGCCCGCGCCCGCATCGCAGAACTGGAAGAGTGGCACAGCGGCACCGTTCGTCACCGCGATGAAATCCAGGAGCAGCTCGACGGCATGCGCAACGAGTTGGAAACGGCACGTCACCGCGTCGGCGAACTCGAGGGCCAGAACGGCGACTTCTCGCGCCTGGAGGAAGAAAACCAAACCCTGCGTCAGGAAATGGAAGCTCTCCAGTCTCGTGTCGACGAAGCCGGTGAGCGCGACCAGCGCATGCGCGACCGGCTGAATTCGCTGCTCGAGCGCATCGAGGCCGCCGAGGCCCACCTGGCCGAAGTGGAGATGGCCCATGAAACAGCGTGAGCAAATCGAAGTCAGCGTCGGCGGACACCAGATCAAAATGGAAATCGAGCCGGATGAGCGCGCTCACGTCGAGCGGGCCGCCCAGCAGGTCAACGAACGGCTGAAGCGCCTTGGTGATCGCGTTGCGACGCCTCAGAAGGCCGCCACCATGGTCGCGTTCCAATTCGCCTGCGACCTGTCCATCGCCAACGAATGCCTGGACGAAGCGGAGAAGCTCGCCGCCGATCTCCAGCGCCAGAAAGACGCCGTGAAGCGCCTCGAAGGCCTCCTGACAAAGGTCGACAGCGCGCTGGCTTACTGATCTCTCACGCCCAAACAGCAGGAATTCCGACCGCCCGGTTCCCCCCGGGCGGTTCTTTATTGTTCCTGGCTTCGCTTGACCCCGCGGCCGCCTCATTGGCAGTATAGCGCCCGTACACACAGTAAACTCCGTCTTGTCGTCGCTGGGGGAAGGGGAGCCAGGCGACGGGCGCCGTTTTATATCGTCTTTTGACCTGGAGGAGGTCGAGATGTCTCGTCATGTCTCTTGTGCCCTATTGGCACTTTCGATTCTCGTTATCAACAGCGCTTCTGCGGATCCACGACCCCCTGACTGGACGGTCGCCAGCACCGTGCTGCAAGGACAGGCCGGCGCAAGCGTCTGCACGGTCGGCGACATCAATGCCGACGGCTATCCGGACTTCGCGGTTGGCGCTCCGTACTACTGGACGTCCGCTTCGACTCTTGGGGAAGGCGCGGTCTTCCTCTTCTACGGCGGGCCGACCGGGCCTTCGACTACCCCAGACTGGATCGCCACCGGGACCGTACAGGGCGGGCATCTTGGCTGGTGCGTTGCCCCCGCAGGCGATGTGAACGACGACGGCATTGCCGATATGATTGTTGGTAGTCCCGATCGCACGATCGCGAATTCGGGCGATGGGTTGGCAGTGATCTACTACGGAGCCGTCGGTGGCCCTTCGCTGACTCCTGGCTGGTGGCAGGCCGGCAGCGCGTCCAACGAACACTTCGGCACCAGCGTCGCCGGCGTCGGCGACATCAATGGCGACGGCATCGACGACTTCGTTATTGGAAGCCCTGGTGCCACTGATGGGCAAGCCAACGAGGGGCGTATCCAGGCGTACTACGGCACGACCGGCACGCCGGACCAGGTTGCGGACTTCACGTATTACTCAGACGAAGCCTCGGCGGCTCTCGGCAAATCCGTGGCGCCTGTCGGCGATGTGAATGGCGACGGGGTTTTCGACTTCGCAGCCGGTGCGCCGGCATACGACGGCTCTCGGGGGCGCGTTGTGGTTTTCTATGGAAGCGATCCCGCTCCCAGTTCCACCCCCGATGTAGTATACGATGGAATGAACACCGGCGATGCGTTCGGAACCTGCGTGGCGATGGCGGGCGATGTGAACGGGGACGGCTATTCGGATCTTGCAGTGGGCGCTCCCAATTGGACACACCTGACCACACTCGGCGGTGTCGTCTATGTGTGGAAAGGTTCAAGTACCGGCCTGTCTTCGGGAGGCCCGGACTGGCAGATCGAGGGCACAGAGTCGAACGGTCTGTTCGGTACCTCCGTGGCCTGCGCCGGTGACACGGATAGCAACGGCTTGGCGGACCTTGTTGTGGGCGCACCCGGAGTGAGTTCCAATACCGGACGAGTTTACTTCTACCAGGGATGGCGAGGAGATGGAATCGACACCACCCCGGCCTGGACTTGTGATGGAGAAGCGACCGGTTCGAAGTTGGGGTTCGCAGTCTCTACGGCGGGAGACACCAACGGCGATGGTTACTCTGAAGTTCTCGTCGGTGAACCGGGATTCTCCAGCGTGGCGAACAATGCGGGACGGGCGCTCTGGTTCGATGGCGCGGTGAATCTCCCGAATGAAACGGCGGATTGGCTGCACAGCCAGAACGTCGAAGATGTTCGCACAGGGCGTAAGATCATCTGCGCCGGCGACGTGAACGGCGACGGCTATCAGGACCTTGCGATTGCTTCGCCGCGATACACAAATCTGTACACGACCGAGGGACGAGTGAGCCTCTACCTCGGCTCTTGGCTGGGTGTTTCCGACACGCCCTCTCAGTCATTGTATGGCGGCAGCACGGGCCTCGGCCTCGGCAACGTGATGGCGTCTGCAGGAGATGTGGACGGAGATGGACACGACGATCTCCTGATCGGAATCCCTGAGGCCTATGTCCCCGGCATCGGCCAAGAAGCCGGGCGCGTGAATCTGTACCTTGGCACTTCCACCGGATGGAATTCGACCCCAGTTTGGAGTGCGACCGGTTCCGACACTTGGCAACACGTCGGCTGTTCCGTTTCGACGGCCGGCGACGTCAACGGCGATGGATACGTCGATCTCATCATCGGCGTTGAAGGCTACTCTGAAACCGAAATCGGGCAAGGTGTGGCGATTGTTTATTACGGACCGATTATCGGTCACGGGAATGTTCCCGATTGGTATTACGCAGGAAGTGAGAATGGCGATCACGTTGGAGAGTGCGTTACCGGCGGAGGCGATATCAATGGCGATGGTTATGCGGATGTTGTTGTCGGTGCCCCCGGCTTCGACAACGGCACGCGGTACGGAAAGATCATGGTCTTCCACGGCTCGGCAACCGGCCTGTCATCCACACCAGATGCCGAAGCAACGCCCACCAGCGACATGAACAGCCTGGGCAATATCATGTCTATGGCAGGCGATGTGAACGGCGATGGCTACTCCGATCTCATTGCCGGATGTACGGTTTGGAACAATGGCTCTTACGGATGTGGTGCCGGACTTGTTTACCTGGGATCGGCTGGAGGCCTCGTGACCGGCAGCCACATCGTCCTGTCCGGGAATGAGCAATTTGAATCCCGCATGGGCAAGTCCGTTGCCTGCGCGGGCGACGTGAACGGCGACGGCTTCAGCGACGTTCTTGTCGGTGCGGACAACTACAGTGGCGCGACGGGCTACGAGCACGAAGGGCGCGCTTTCCTGTTCTACGGAAACGCCGGTGGAGTCGATCCGACCTACGTATGGACCGGCAATGGTGATCAGGGAGGGGCGTATTACGGGACATCCGTCGCCGGAGGAGATTTCGATGGCGATGGATTCAGCGACTTCGCCGTCGGCGCCCCACAGTATGACGATGTCGAAACGAACGATGGTCAGGTGCGTGCCTACATGGGAAATGGCGGGCGTGGTCGCTACGTGACTCCCTATGTGCGAATCACCGGATCGAACCAGCGCATCGGCGTCTGGAATCGCAGCGATTACCTGACGGCGTTCAAGGGATTCCTCCGCGGGCGTAGCCCACAGGGGCGAGCCTATCTGCGCCTGCAATGGGAAGTCCACGAACACGGCACGGTATTCCCGGGCACGACTCTTCACAGTGGAAACTACTGGGCGCTGGCGCCGACGTTTGGCTCTCCACTCACCGCGACGATGGACTTCTTGACGGAAGACACTCTCTACAACTGGCGCGTGCGCACGGAGTACAAGCCGGGAAATCTTCTGGGCCTTGTACACAGCCGCTGGTATTGGGCTCCCTTCAACGGGCAGAACGAACCCGATGTGCGCACGGATTGGATCGAGCCAACCCCGACTCCGTCCCCAACGCCTTCGGATACTCCGACGCCGACGCCGTCCGATACGCCGTCACCCACACCAACGGAAACTCCATCGCCGACGCCGTCGCTGACGCCCTCACCAACGCCAACACCGACACCCGCGGAGATTGAACTGATTTCCCCCGAGGATCGTGAGGAAGGCGTCGAGTGCTGGACCAATCTGGAATGGGTTGTGAACGAATTCCATCCAGCCGTGCACAACTTGCGGGTCTACTTCGAGGACGTCTATCCGCCGACGGTTGCCAGTTCAACTCTCAAGCCGGACGCGAGAAGCTATCTGGTCGAGAATCTGGCGGCTCACACGGAGTACTACTGGTACGTCGTCCAGGAGAACATTGCTGGCGAGCAGCTGGTGAAGAGTAAGATCAACGTCTTCATCACGGGGGAAACATGCCAATTCTTTGAAGCCATCAATCCCCCGGATCGTAGTTCCGACGTCCCCTGCGAGGGGGATTTGATTTGGGACTATCACGGACCCGACTTCAAACTGTTCGAAATCTACCTCAGCCCAATTAACCCCCCACTGACTCTGTTGGGTGACGTGCCTGGAAGCACAACCCAGATACCTTATTCGCATCTGAAAGACGAGCAGGTCTACTACTGGGCGGTCGAGGCCGTCGCTTCTTCGGGAGCTGTGGTTGCGGAGAGTCCTGTCTTCTCCTTCCGCACTGGTATCTGTGCCACGCCGACGCCGTCCCCGACGCCCTCTCCGATCCCATCTCCAACGCCCGGGCCGATGATCGACTCGGATGGAGATGGATACGCGGATTGGTATGAGGAGTGGAAGGAGACGTCTCCCACAGATCCGAACGATCGCCCGCCGCTGGGCGATGTCGATGAAGACAATGCTACGAATATGGTCGACGCCCTCATCATCATCCGGGCGGCGCTGGGATCGATCACGCCTCCGCCGGACACGGAACGAGGCGATGTGAATCTCGACGGAGTCTGTGATGAAACGGACGGATACAGCTTGTACAACTGGTGTATTGGAGCCACGGGGTGGACAATCTTGCCCGATACGGAATGAGGGGCATCCGGCCTGTTTCCAGGAAACAGGTTGCTTCTCTCCGATCGTGCAAATAGGTTAAGGATACCAATCGCCGAATGGTCGCCGGGTGATCGCTGTCGACCATGGAGGGGGATCGATCATGGCAGTTTGCGCGCGTCGCGTGCCGGTGGGGCGAGTTATTCGCTCCTGGTACCTCATTGTTTTCTGTCTGCTTCTCACACTCTCCACCGCAGCCCAGACGCTGCATCCTGACGACGTTTATTGGGATGATCGGTTTGCTCCGCCGGGTGTAGCGGGAACCGTGCATGTCGTCGAAACCGACGGCAGCAACATCTACATCGGCGGCGAGTTCAATGCCGTTTGCGGCGTTCGTGCAAACAACGTTGCAAAGTGGAACGGATCATCGTGGTCGGCTCTGTGGACCGGCACAAACGGCCCCGTGTACGCCATCGATGTCGCTCCCGACGGATCGGCGTACATCGGCGGTTACTTCACCGAGGCCGGAGGCATATCCGTGAACCACATTGCACGCTGGGGAGGCAACTCCTGGTCGAAGCTTGGCGTTGGCGACGACAATGGCGTTCATCCGGACGGCTCCGTGCGATCGATCTATGCCCGCGGGAATTCCGAGATCTATGTCGGCGGTGGATTCAGCAGAGTCGCAGGCAGCATCGTCACGGCGATGAACATTGCACTGTGGAACGGGCAGCAATGGAGCGCGCTCGATTGGGGCGTCGCGAATTCCTCGATGGGCGGAGGCGAGGTCAACTGCATGGTCGACATGGGCGGATCAATCTATGTCGGCGGCGGGTTCAGCGTCGCAGGATCAACCTACGAGAATGGCTTCATGGACGTTGCGCAATGGAACGGCACGTCGTGGAGCAAACTCGGCGGCGGTGTGGGTGGGTACGCACATGCAATGACGGAATACCAAGGCAATCTTGTCGTCACGGGCTTGTTCTATTCCGCCGGGCGAACCGACGTGGGCAACATTGCAAGCTGGAATCCCACGCTGCAGACCTGGTCGCCAATCGGCGACACGGGAACGTTCCAGGATACATTGCGTGCCGCAAAAGTGATCGGCGGAGATTTGTACGTCGCCGGAGATAGCGACTTCAATGGGTTGACGTTCAAATACTGGGACGGGGCCACGTGGAATCCCGTTAATGTCCAAATCCGCGGAGATCGAAATGGCGATCCGCTGATCTATTCGATCGCGACGAACGGGAATAACCGCGTCTACTTTGGCGGTTCGTTCCGCACGGATACGCTCTTCCACGAGAACCTCGCGGGCTTCGGCGAGGTCACTGGCAACACCAGCGTCGTTCTGGTCGGCAATTACGACGACATGTGGGCGACCGGTCACGCGAATGGTCTGGATGGAATCGTGCATGCCTTCGAGGCCACATCCGACGGCAGCGTCTACGCCGGCGGCGAGTTCATGAACGGTAGCGGGCAAACGCTGAATCGTCTCGCGCGCTGGACCGGAACATCATGGGAGCCAGTCGGTGGTGGTGTAAATAACACAGTCGAAGCACTGCACGCTTCCGGCACGGACTTGTATGTCGGCGGACAATTCACCCAGGCCGGCGGCGTGTCGTGCGAACATGTCGCGCGGTGGGACGGGAACGAATGGCATCCGCTCGGATTGGGATTGAGCGGCACCGTTCTCTCCATTGGCTCGGTCGGCGACACGGTCTTCTGCGGCGGGTCGTGGTTGTACGCAGGCAACGAGGAAATTCACTACATCGCCCGTTGGGAGAATGGCACGTGGTCGTCGCTCGCGAGCGGCGTCGACAACACCGTCATGGCGATGGAGCGCCACAATAATGACCTGTACGTGGGCGGCTCGTTTACCCAGGCGGGCGTTTACACTGCCAACTATGCGGCTGTTTGGGGAGCAAACTACTGGAGCACTCTCTCACCCGGACCGATCATCGGGCTGAACAATGTCGTGTACGAAATGGCCGAATCGCCCGATTGGATTATCCTCGGCGGAGAGTTCACCGAAGCCGGCGGATCCGTCGCGAACCACGTCGTTGCGTGGAACGGCATTGGTTGGGTGCGCCTGGGCGACGGCATCGGAAATTCCACCTACGAAAATGTGCGCGCCGTGACCGCAAACGATGACAACGAAGTTTTCGTCGGCGGGACAATCAGCACATTCGTCAATGACTACTCAGCCTACCCGAATCGAATTGCCAAGTACGCATCGAGTTCCTGGTCGATCCTTGGTTCCGGCGTCAGCGGCGGCGAGTATCTATTCGTCGACGCGCTCGAAGTCGGTGCCGGAGGCGAAGTTTTTGTCGGTGGCGACTTCACCGCGGCCGGCAACAAGGGCAGCATGTTCGTCGGCGCGTGGCTCGGCTCGTTGAGCCCGCAGAAGCAGACGGCCACGGTCCTTGTCGGCAACCTGCCCGATCCGGGCGATTTGGATCGTAACAGCGACGGACTTGTGGATGTGTCGGATATTGTGAAATCGGGTGTGTGATGCGTTGGGGAATCAGTTCCCCCTTGCTCCGGAGACGCCAAAGCACCACTGCTGAATTCTCACATATCCTCTGGGAGGGGGAGTTCCCGCATGGCCGACACACAGTTCGCACTGATGGCAACCGCTGCATCGATTGGCTTCATCCACACCGTGATCGGACCGGACCATTACGTTCCGTTCATTGCAATGGCGCGCGCCGGTAAGTGGTCTTTCAAGAAGACCATGACGGTGACTTTCCTGTGTGGCATCGGGCACGTGTTCAGTTCCGTGCTGCTGGGCTTCGCCGGCATCGGGCTGGGTTTGGCCGTCGGGCACCTGACGAACGTCGAATCATTCCGCGGCGATTGGGCCGGGTGGCTTCTGCTCGGCTTCGGCATCGCTTACATGGCCTGGGGCATTCATCGGGCAATCCGAAACAAGCCCCACACGCACCTGCACGTCCACGGAGACGGTACAGTGCATACCCACGAGCACACTCATCACGAGGAGCACGTTCACGTCCACGAGGCTCCGGCCAAGACCGCTAAGAAGATGCTGCTGTTCACGCCCTGGGCGCTGTTTGTGATCTTCATTTTCGGCCCGTGCGAGCCACTCATCCCGCTTCTGATGTACCCGGCGGCAGAGGGCAGCTTGGCGACCGTGTTCTCCGTCGCGACGATCTTCGCCATCGCAACCATTGGTACGATGAGCGCCATTGTTGTGGCCGGCTACTTCGGGCTGGGCGCATTGGCCAAGCCGTTGGCCGGGCTCGAGCGCTACAACCACGTGATCGCTGGATTCGTGATCGTGCTTTGTGGAGCGGCGATTAAGATCGGATTGTAACAGGGGCGGCGAAGGAATTCGCGTCTACAGTTTCCCCTGCCAGGTCCTGAGCAGCAGAACCCCGACGCCGATGCAGATCATGGAATCGGCGACGTTGAAGACTGGGAAGTGACTCGTGCGCCAGTAGGCGTCGAAGAAATCCACGACATAGCCCCGCAAGGCGCGATCGATCAGGTTGCCGACGGCCCCGGCTACGACCATGGAGAGGGCGGCGCGGCCGAGTAGTTCCTTTGCCGGCAGGCGCGTCCACCAGTAGGTCAGCCCCGCGGCGGCGCAGACGCTGATCAGCGCCAGCAAGCCAACGTTCCCCGTCAACATCGAGAAGGCCGCGCCCGTGTTCTCGGCGTAGCGCAACTGGAACAGGCCCGGAATGATTGAGACGGTCGGAAACGGCTCGAAGGCACTGGTTGGTTCGAGGGCAGATTTCGCGATGATCTTGCTCAGCTGGTCAACTGCCAGCCCACCAACCAGAATGCCAAGGCACAGCGGCCAGTGCGCCCACATGCCGGGGGCCTGGTCGACCGCTTTCGCGCCGTCCTGCTCTTGCTCGGGTGTTTTGGCTTTCGGATCAGCGGATTCCAACGATCAGTCCTTGGGTGGGAGCAGCCCGAGATTCCGGGCGGCGTTCCGGAAATCGTCCTGAAGCTCGTGAAAGGTCGCTCGTCTGGCGGGGGAGCGGGCGAGGAGTACGACATCGAATCCTGCCGCCAGTTCCGGCCGAGCCAGCCGGAATGCTTCGCGCAGCCGACGCTTCACGCGATTGCGGACAACGGCATTGCCCACGCGGCGGGACACCGTCAAGCCGAGCCGGCTGTCGCCTTCGTCACTGCGATTCATGACATGAACAACGAGAAAAGGGCGGACGCATTTGCGACCGCCTTGGAAAACCTGCAGGAATTCGGATCGACGTTTCAGACGCACCGAGGCGGGGAACCGCCGATCGGGGCCCGGAGTCGCCATCTTCTTAGGCAGAGAGGCGCTTGCGCCCTTTGGCCCGGCGGCGTGCCAGGACCTTCCGGCCGCTCTTCGTCGACATACGCTCGCGGAAGCCGTGCTTGCGCTTCCGACGGAGATTGCTTGGTTGGAATGTTCTTTTCATAGCTCCGTTTCCTTACTTTGCGTTCCGCAAGGGGCTGTGTTTGTCTCCAGGACCGACGCCCAAGTCAAGGCCTAATCGGCCCCCAAAATGCGTTGACGCTTCTCGGATAAGCCCGATACGTTTCGTCTTTGTTCTCTTGGGGACGATGTATCCCCATACAAGGATTGTGAAAGGATTCACAAGCCCGTCATGACCAACACACAGTACTTCCTGCTCCGCAGGCTCCACTCGCTGCTTGGCGTCATTCCCCTCGGTCTTTTCCTCTTTGCACACATGACGACAAACAGCATGGCCTTCTTTGGCCAGGGCGCCTTTGAACACAAGGTTGCCCTCATCCACTCGCTCGGGCCGATGCTGCCGTTCGTCGAGGCGGCGATGATTTTCATCCCGCTTTGCCTGCACATCGCCCTCGGCATCTGGATCGCCCTGACGGCGAAGTCCAACATCGGCCGGATCAACTACGGCCGGAACTGGGCCTACACGATGCAGCGCTGGTCCGGTTGGGCGGCGTTCGCCTTCCTGGCCTACCACGCAATCTGGCTCCGCATTCTGGATAAACCCAACGGCCAGTATTACACCTACCTCGTGGATCTGTTCCAGAATCCGCTCTGGGTGTTGATCTACCTCGTCGGCAGCGCCGCGGTGATCTACCACTTCGCCAACGGTCTGTGCACCTTCTGCATGACCTGGGGCATCACGGTGGGGCCGCGCAGCCAGAAGTGGATGGCAATCATCGCCCTGTTCGTCGGCCTCGGCCTGATGGGCATGATGATGGCCTCGCTTTACGGCTTCACGTTCGGCGCACCGGATGTTGTCCACACGATGCCGGTTATTCACTGATTGCCAAAGAGAACGAACCTCTATTTCGGACTTCCTAAGGAGTAGCACCTGATGTCACAACGCGTAATCGTGGTGGGCGGCGGACTGGCGGGACTGGCGGCGACGATCAAAGCCGCCGAAGCCGGCTTCAACGTCGACCTCTTCAGTGTCATCCCCGTCAAGCGGTCCCATTCCGTCTGTGCCCAGGGCGGCATCAACGCTGCCAAGAATCTCAAGGGCGAAGGCGACCACCCCGACATCCACGTGACCGACACGCTGTTCGGCGGCGAATACCTGGCCGACCAGACCCTGGTGAAGGAAATGTGCTACCAGGGCCCGGAAATCATCGACCTGCTCGATCGCATGGGCGTGACTTTCAACCGCACCAAGGAAGGCTTCCTCGACTTCCGGCGCTTCGGCGGCACCCTGCATCACCGCACGGCCTACGCCGGCGCGACGACGGGCCAGCAACTCCTGTACGCTCTAGATGAGCAGGTGCGGCGCTACGAGGCCGCCGGCAAGGTCGACAAGTACGAGTACTGGGAGTTCCTTTCCGTCGTGCTCGATGGCAAGGGCCAGTGCCGAGGCATTACGGCGATGAACATCTGGGATCGCAGCCTGCACGTCTTCAAGGCCGGCGCGGTTTGCCTGTGCGTTGGCGGGCCGGGATTGCTCTTCGGCAAGTCCACAAACAGCGCCATCAACACCGGCGCCGCGGCCAGTCGCGCGTTCCAGCAGGGCGTCCATTACGCCAACGGCGAGTTCATCCAGATTCACCCGACGGCGATCCCGGGCGCGGACAAGCTGCGTCTGATCTCTGAATCCGTCCGTGGCGAAGGCGGCCGCGTCTGGGTGCCGAAGGACAAGAGCGATCAGCGCAAGCCGACCGATATTCCGGACTCGGATCGCGATTACTTCCTGGAGCGCAAGTATCCGAAGTATGGAAACCTGGTGCCCCGCGACGTCGCGACGCGCGAGATTTTCCATACCTGCATCAACGAAGGCCGCGGTATCCACGGCGGGAACAAGGTCTACCTGGACATCACGCCCGAGAAGTGCGGCCAGGCCGGCGACGTCCTCGAGACGAAGCTGGGCGGCGTTTTCGAAATCTACCGCAAGTTCGTCGGGACTGATCCGCTGAAGGAACCGATGCAGATCTTCCCGGGCATGCACTACTCGATGGGCGGCCTGTGGGTCAGCCCCGTCGACGAAGGCGGCCAGGTCAAGCAGATGACCAACGTTCCGGGCCTGTTTGCGGCCGGCGAATGTGACGGCCAGTACCACGGGGCCAATCGCCTCGGCGCCAACTCGCTGCTGAGTTGCATCTTCGGCGGCTTCATCGCCGGTCCGCGGATGGTCGAGTGGGCCAATAGCCACTCCGACGAGCCGGACGAGTCGGTGTTTAGCGACGAGCTCAAGCGCCAGGAAGAACTCCACGCCAAGATCGAAGGAATGACCGACGGCACCGAGAACGCCTTCCGCATTCACCAGGAACTCGGCGAGGCGGTGACTCGGTACGCATCCGTCGTTCGGAGAAACGACGGCCTGAACGAGCTGATGGGCAAGATCGGCGAATTCGAGGAGCGCTGGACCCGCGTGAACGTTCTAGACGGATCGACTTCGTTCAACCAAAGCTTCCAGTTTGTGCGCCAGTTGAAGGACATGCTGGAACTGACCAAGATCCTCAACAAGTCGGCCCTGCAGCGCGATGAATGTCGCGGCGCGCACTACAAGCCCGACTTCGATATTCCCCTTCCTGACAAGGACAAGATTGGCAACGCCACCGACACGCAAGTCTATCACGACTTCGTGAAGGAGTTGGAAGAGAAGAACAACGCGACTTACAAGCCCCTGGCACCGGTCAAGGCCGACGCGAGCCCCGAGTTCCAGGAATACATGACCAAGTGGGTCGAAAAAGAGAAGAAGTGGAACAAGACGACTCTGGCGAAGTACAAGGCCGGGGATTTCCCCGAGATCGAGTACTGCGATGTCGTCATGACCGTCGAACCGCCCAAACCGCGCATCTACAAGTAAGTCAGGGCCTGGTGGCCAGGAAAGAAAGGAGCCCTCTCTCTGATGGCCAGTGACAACGGACGCAAGATCGAGCTGCGCATCAAGCGCCAACTTGGTCCCAATGAGAAGTCTTACTGGGAAGACTACGAGATTCCCTATCAGCCGGGTATGAACGTCATCTCCGCATTGATGGAGATCCGCAAGAACCCGGTGACCAAGAGCGGTCAGAAGGTCACGCCGCCCAGTTGGGACTCCGGCTGCCTGGAGGAAGTCTGCGGCGCCTGCTCCATGGTGATAAATGGCGTGGCACGCCAGTCCTGCACCGCGCTGATCGACGAGCTGGAGCAGCCGATCGTGCTCGAGCCCTTCTCGAAGTTCCCCGTCGTGCGCGACCTCGTGATCGACCGCTCGCGCATGTTTGAATCCCTGAAGCGCGTTCAGGCGTGGGTGCCGATCGACGGCACGTATGCGCTGGGCCCCGGCGAGAAAATCGACCCGGACACGCAGCAGGAGATGTACAAGTTCTCGCGCTGCATGACGTGCGGCTGCTGCCTGGAAGTCTGCCCGCAGTTCAACTCGAGCAGTGCCTTCATTGGCGCCTCGAACGTCGGACAGGCGTACCTGTTCAACCAGAACCCGACCGGTAAGAACCTGAAGACCGAACGCCTCGATGTGATGATGGGGACTGGCGGAGTCGTCGATTGCGGGAACGCCCAGAACTGCGTTCGCGCCTGCCCGAAGGAGATTCCACTGACGGATGCGATCGCAGCCATCGGCGGCCAGGTTACTGTCCACGGCATCAAGCGGCTACTGAAGCTGTAGCGCCCGTCTCACACCAACTCGAACCAATGACCGGCCGTGGAGTTCATCCTCCGCGGCCGTTTCCTTTTCTCCAGACACACCTCGGCCGATTGGGTGCATCCCGCCACACTGCCTGGCGCATTCCGACCCATGCAATCTGCAGAGAGCAGATTCCGGCTTTCTAACCCTCGTGAAATCAGTCGATGAACCGCCCGCCGATTCGGCAGTCTTCTTGCATTTCCGATCCCCTGGAATCTTGCGAAGGATCTGGAGGAAACGTGGCGGTAAAGTTTCAAGACTACTACGAGACTCTCGGTGTCGGGCGCGATGCCAGTGCGGAGGACATCCGCAAGGCGTACCGTACGCTCGCGCGCAAGTTCCACCCGGACGTCAACAAGGACAGCGGCGCGGAAGATAAATTCAAGCAAATCAACGAGGCATACGAAGTTCTGAAGGATCCCGAGAAGCGCAAGCGGTACGATGCGCTTGGGGCGAACTGGAAGTCTGGCCAGGAGTTCCGCCCGCCCCCGGGGTTCGAAGGCTTCTCCTTCAACTTTGGAGGCCCCGGCGGGGCTCAGGGCTTCGAGGGCACCGGCTTCTCGGACTTCTTCGATATGCTGTTCGGCCAGGTGGGCGGTGGCGGCTTCGGAGGCGGAGGCTTCGGTGGCGGTGGCGCGGGCGGGCGTCGAGTGCATCAACGGGCTCCCCGCGGGTTCACCGGATTTCAGGCCGACCCCGGCGCGATGAGCGGCGATGTCGAGTCCGAGATCAAGGTTCCGCTCGAGATGATTGCCACCGGCGGCACGATGAGTGTCCGCATCGCCGTTCCCGGCCAGGCGCCTAAGTCCTACGAAGTGCGCATCCCGAAAGGCGTTCGCGAGGGGCGAAAGATTCGCCTGGCGGGCCAGGGGCGCAGCGGCGGCGACTTGTTCCTGAAGGTCAAGTACGAGACGCACCCGCGTTTCACGGTCGAGGGCCACACCGTGACGGTGGATCTGCCGGTTACCCCATGGGAGGCCGCGCTCGGCGCCAAGAAGGGCGTGCAAACGCTCGACGGCCGGCTGCAGGTCACCGTTCCCCCGGGCAGCAGTTCTGGGCGACGCATGCGCGTGCGCGGGCATGGCCTGCCAAAGAGCGACGGCGCACGCGGCGATCTCTACGTGCGCATCATGATTGTGATTCCGGAGAAACTGAGCGACAAGGAACGCGAGTTGTTCGAGAAGCTCTCCAAGGTCTCTGACTTCACCGCGGAGTGAGCCGCCTGGATGGGCGCAGTCGCATCGCCGACTCCGATTCACAAGGACCCCTGAAAATGATCGATGTGCGATTCGAGAAAGCCGGGCTGCAGAAAGGCCGGGCTGAGTTGGGGCGCTTTGCGCGCGAGGTTCTCGGCGCAGCAATGGCGGATCTTAGGTGGGAAGGCGCCGGCCTCAGCGTTCTGTTCTGCTCCGACGCTCGCATGCGCGCGTTGAACTTAGAGTTCCGTCACATTGACAAGGCAACCGACGTGTTGAGCTTCCCAAATGCCGACGATGCGGAGGAATTGCGCGGGGAGCCCGAGCCGTATCTGGGCGATCTGGCGATCGCGCTGCCCTACACAGCACGCCAGGCTGCCGAGCACGGCCGCGCAGTAGCCGACGAAGTCGCGCTGCTTCTCGCGCATGGTCTGCTGCACTTGCTCGGCTGGGATCACGACACCGAGGATCGCGAGAAAGCGATGTGGGCAGAAACCGATCGGCTTCTCGCACTTTCGAAGCACTTGCTCCGTCCCTACTTTTCGGATCTGGAGTCGCGATGATGTCCGATGAACTGCAGGACATTGAGAACGGAGAATATCGCGCCGGATTCGTTGCGATTCTCGGGAAACCAAACGCCGGCAAGTCCACAATGGTGAACGCGCTACTGGGCGAAAAGCTTGCAGCCGTCAGTGGACTCGCCCAGACAACGCGGGACCGCATACATGCCATTCTCTCCGGCGACGATTACCAGATTATCTTTGTCGATCTTCCGGGGCTTGTGGAAGCAACGGACAAACTGAACGAGGCGCTGCGCAATCGTGTGCTCGATTCGATCGATGGAGTCGACTGCATCGTGCACCTGGTCGATGTCACCGACGATGAGCCGGTCACGGAAGACATGGCAGAGCTGATCGCGCGCATCAATGTCCCGATGATTCTAGCTGTGAACAAGATTGACAAGAAGTCCGCGGGGTTCGACGCGAAGTCCTGGGCCGGTGAGCTGCGTCCGCGCGTCGATCCGAAGAACTACCGTGCCATCTTTGGAATCTCTGCGCAGTTCGGCAAGAACCTCGATGCACTCCGCGAAGAGATTCGCGCAACGTTGCCTCCAGGCCCGCCGCTGTACGATCCGGAGCAACTGACCGACCGCGACATGCGCTTTCTGGCGGCGGAATTGATTCGCGAGAAAGTCTTTCACTTCACGCACCAGGAAGTGCCCTACTCGACCGCCGTGCAGATCGAAGAATTCGCCGAGCGCTCCACCGGAAAGTGGTTCATCAGCGCTGTGATTCATCTTGAACGCGACACCCAGAAGGGGATCGTCATCGGTAAGAAGGGCACGATGCTGAAACAGATCAGCATGGCCGCGCGCAAGGATATCGAAGCCCTGACCGGCGAAGGCGTGTTTCTGGAGCTGCACGTCAAGGTGACGAAGAACTGGACGAAGAACGAATCACGCCTGCGCGAATTCGGCTACGACACCCGCCCCCATAAAGGGGGACGGAGACGCCGGTGAAGTTCTCCTGGGAGCGCCGGCTTCCAGCCGATCCCAGTCCCGAACACAATTCCGAGCCCGAGCACGATCACAGCAAGCCTGTCGTAATGGTTTCTCGCCGGTTCCGCTTGCTTTTCGCATCGCCGCACGTCATGCTGAAACCGTGGGAATTCCCCTGGCGGAGGTGCATCATGGATGCTCCGGCTACGACACCAGTTTCTCCGATCCAGCGCCTTTGGACGCGGATTCAGCATGCGTTTCTTTGGATCGTCTACTGGTTCTCGGAGGAGTTTGACTGAGCGTCAGCGCCACGCGCGGCGTTTTTCCTGGTGCACGCGCCAGAGGAATACCGCATTGCCCAGCAGGTAGCGCCCGGCGAGCCGCCGCGGCTCCAGAACCAGGCGGAAGAGCCATTCCAATCCCGCGCGGCGCATCCACACGGGGGCGCGTCGACGTTGGCCGCTGAAGTACTCGAACAGCGCCCCGACACACCATACCACTTTTGCGCCGCAATCCTGTCCCGGGCCGAGTGCCCAGGCTTCCTGTCGTGGGCTTCCCATCCCAACCAGCACGATATTTGCACCCGAATCGCGCAGAACCCGGACAACCTCTTCGCCCGCGGGCCCATCCACTGCGAAGTGCCCGTGATGAACGCAGCAGAACTTCAGGCCGGCCACGCGTCCCTCAAAGTGTCGAGCCGTGGATTCCACGACTTCCTGTCTGGAGCCGAGCAGCGCGATCTTCAGCCCCGCGTCGTTCGCCGCCCACAGGAATCGCGGCAGGAAATCGCCGGCGTTGACCCGCTCGGGAAGGTGTACTCCCAACTGCCGGGCTGCTTTGACGACAGCCATGCCATCGGCGTAACGCATGTCGGCGCGCTCGAGCAGGTCGCGAAACTCCGCGTTGCGATGCGCAAGATTCGTTGTGTGCGCGTTCAGATAAGTAATCACGCGCGGCGATGCGGAATCCGTATCCTGTGCCCATGTCAGAATCTGGTCGATGAAGTCGTTCACCGTGACCGTGGCCAGGAAGCCCGGCTTGCTGAGGAATCGCGGACTCATTTGCGGCCCTTCTTCGGCCGGCGCTTTCCGCGGCGCCAATGCTTGTAGGGGCGATAGATCTTCTTCTTCAGGAACTGGCCGACGCGCAAGTGCCAGGGCGCCGCGGCAAACTCCGCCTTTTCCTCCGCCGTCAGGACATCGGGCCCCAGGTACCACGCTTTCAGTTTCAGAAACGTCACGCGATCGACCTGCTGCGCCTGGCGCATGATCAGTCGATCAAACAGCGACCCGCCCTTTGCGACCATCGATTGCGCCACATCCACAAGGCAGGGCTGGCCGCTCGTCCGCTCCTTCATCATGTTCTTCCGGCGCAGATCGCCGTGGTTCATTCCGCGGCGATGAATCTCCGCCAGCATGCTTTCCAACTCATCGAACCAGTCCCCGTCAATGCCATGGCCCGTCTTGGACTCTGCGACCGGCTCCGCATCCAGCCAGGTCATCTCGATCGTCCAGGGCTCGGGCATTCCGAGCAGCCGCGGTGTTCGCGGCAGGCCATCGAGCAACCTCAGGTTGCGGGCTTCGCGTCGCGCCAGCCAGCGACAGAGCGTCGCACGGGCCGCCCGATTGCTTTCGCGGAAAGTCTTCCACACCACGCGATTGCCGTCGCGATGCAGTTCCCACACATCGGGCTGCAAGGCGGACTCGCCGACCTTCAGCAGTCGGGCGCCCGGTTCCGGTGGAGTGGGTGTGCGGCGGCGTTTCTTCATGGCCGCCAGTGGAGCCCACCGCTCCGCGTGTGGCAACGGCGGAGTGGGGCTATCAATCCAGGTCCAATTCGTCGAAGGAGGAATCCGTGTCGATGCGCTTCAGCAGAATCAGCGTGAAATCGTCGAACTGATCCGCATCGCCTCGATGCTGCACGCACGCCTGGTAGACTCGGTTGCGAATGTCTTCAGCGCTCAGCGTCCGCAGGTCCTTCAGCATGTCGTAGAGGCGCTCGGTTCCGAACTGCACGCCCTCGGTATCCTGGATGTCGCTGACACCGTCTGTATACATCAGGAGGATGTCTCCCGCGGCCAGCTTCTCCTTGCCGGACTCGTACTCCAGATCCTCGCCAATTCCAAGGAACAGACCACCCTTATCGAGGAACCGGAACTCGCCGCTCTTCGACAGGATCACCGGATGCGTATGGCCAGCATTGACATATTCGATCTCGCCGGACTTCTGGTCCAGCGAGACCAGCGCCATCGTTACGTACATGTCGTTTGTCACATCGCGACAAACCATGCGGTTGATCGTCTCAACCGTCTGTGCCAGCGCGGAGGAGCCGTGCTGCGCTTCGCTCTGCAGGTAACTGCGCGTCGTGGCCGTCAGGATCGCCGCTGGAACGCCTTTGCCGGAAACGTCCGCGATGGCCAAGCCGGCTTGGCCATCGGGCAGGGTCAGGAAATCGTAGTAATCGCCACCGACCTGCTTTGCCGGCAGGGACATCGCGGAGATGTCGTAGCCCGGCAGGTTGGGATAGACCTTGGGCAGCAGGTTCATCTGGATTGTGCGGGCAATCTCCATCTCGCGCGCCAGCTTGTGCTGCTCGACCAGTTGACTGTGCAGGCGAGCGTTCATGATCGCCATAGCCGCCTGGTTCGTAATTCCGGTTAGTAGCTCCAACTCCTCCTGAGTGAACGGAACCAGTCGCGTGCGCGTGTCGATGTAGACCACGCCCAGCGTGTCGCCCTTGTAGATAATCGGGGCCACCATTGCAGTGCGAATGCGATTGGCGATGATGGACTCGCTGGCGGCGAATCGGTCATCCGTAATTGCGTCCGAGACGAGCAGTGAAATGCCTTCGCTCATGCAGCGGTCGACGATGGAGCTGGAGATCTTGATCTCGCGTTCTTCTTCGCCGCCCGGCGCCTTGATGACTTCCGGCGTCAGGTCGCCGGTTTCCTTGTCATGCAGTAGCAGGTAGCCGCGATCCGGATGGAGGACCTCGATGATGATGTCCATGATCCGCTCGAGCAACTCATCGAGCGTGAAGACGGACCGGATTGCCTCGGTCACCTGGTAGATAATCTCGAGGCGCTTGTGGCTTTCCTTCAGCAGTTTGCCTTCGCGCGTGTCGACGGAGACGGATGTGGTGGGGGAGATGCCCGCGCGGAGCTCGCCGCGGGTCGAACCCCACTGCCGCTCCTCGACCAGGCGATACGACGTGGCCGAGTCCCGTTTCCGGCGGGAGGGCTCGATCGGGACCGTGCCACCGTCGGTGGCCGTGTCGTCCTCGAAGGTCAGCCCCGTGTCGCCCACCTGCACGGTGTCGCCGTTGTGCAACTGGGTGCTCTCCTCGACCTGCACTCCGTTCAGGAGCGTGCCGTTCTTGCTGCCCATGTCCCGGACGTAGAACTTGTCGTCATGGAAGTAGATCTCGGCATGGGTGCGGCTCATGCGTCGGTCAACGATCTGAATGTCGTTGTTGACGCTCCGCCCCAATGTGAGACGCTGACCCGTTATCTGATGAACGGTGTCTTTGTCCGGGCCGTTTTGGATTGTCAGGCGTGGCATGAAATGTTCTACCCCTGGCTAGAGAGGAAAAGTCTTTTTCGCCATCGGCGGGAAAGTTGTCAAGCCGCACTAAAGCCTTTGTCCTGAAGGGCCGCCTCGGGTGCAAGTGCATTTGGGTTGACACGACTGACACCGGCCGGAACATAGCTTGGAATAGACTTGAACCCGTACGTCCAGGCTGCGGCGGGGGAGGATCATCCCAAGGGAATTTACCCCATGCGCATTGGCAATCGTGAACGCGTAGTTATCGGAGTTATCGTCGCCATTGGAGCGATCTTCGCCCTCCATTGGTTCATTTTCCGCGAGCGCGCCCGCCAGTACGAAGCCGCCAAGGCTCAATTCGATGGAATTACGAGCACGCTTCAGCAAATCGGCTCTCCGCGTAGCCTGCCGGATATTTATAAGTTTCAATACGAGACGATCAACTACGGACTCGATTTCTACCACCTGATCGAGGACGCAAAGCTCACTCTGCCCGCTTATTACTCGACGGAAGTCAGCGCCGACCGTCAGCATGAAGAAATCTGGGGCTACTACAACACGCTGATGGATATGTGGGGCAAGGAAGGCATCCCGCAACTTACCTTCATGGGTCCTGACCAGTGGGGTGGGCGCTTGCAGGGCTTCGACATGCATCGAAGCCTGCCGACCCAGATCGTGGAGTCCGGTACCCAGGTCAGCGACCTGGTGGCCCAATTGGTGGATGCGGACGCCGTGATCAATGCTTTGCCCGCCAACGCCCCGCTCCTGGAGCAGAAGCGCAATGAATACGCACAGATGCTTCTGCGGGTCGGTTTGAATCTGCGATTCCGCGATTATCTCGAGCAAACCTACGGCGAACCCGCTGCGTTGCTGTACTCGCTCAACCGAGTTGATCTGCTCCGAAAGAACATGGACTTCCGCGACATGGGCGGGGTCGAGAGCGAAGAGGAATTCGCAAAGCGGCTGGAAGGACTGCTGCGAGTGGCTTGGCCGGAATCGACCTTGGCCCACGCAAAGCAACTGTCAGGATTGATCGACCTCATTCAGCGGGCCGGAAAGCACGAGGTCCAAAGTGTCCAGACCGTCAATTTCTGGGATCCCGCCGTTGTCTACTGGTGGGCCGACCGCGATACTCCCCAGACCGCACAGCAGGCCGCAGACCAGCAGTCTGGCGCCGCTGCCCGTCCCGGCGGGGGGTGGGGACAAAACTGGGGCCAGGGCCAAGAACAGGGAATGCAGCCGTCGGCGGCCCCAGGCGGCACAAAGGATGAGCGCGAGATTGTGGCGGTGAACGTACCCGTCGATATCACGCTCGTGGGCCCCAACCTGAGCGTCATGTCTTTCCTCTATGAGATCTGCAACATTCGCCGTTTCTATCAGATCGACGCGATGGATATCGCCTCCATTCCGAATCAGGAAAACGTGATCTACTGCCGCTCGACAATCGGCATCATGACGCACTTCGCGACCTTCGCCTATCCCAGTGCAACGATTCAGGAGAAGCTCGACGAATTGGAGAAGACCAAGTCAGAGATCGCGCAGAAGTCCGGCGCGAGCGAGCTGGCCGCCGAGGAAGGCTATGTCCCTGGTGGACAGGAAACACCGGCACCGCCCGAGCAGCCGGCGGAAGAGGCTCCCACTACCGAAGGTGCCCCGGCAGACGCGGGAAGCTGACGATAATCGGCGCCACAGCGCGCCCATCCAAACTCTTTGGGGAAGCAGAGTCCTGAGATATGGAAATCAAGATTTACCAGGATACCGACAAGATGCTCGTCCAACTCGTCGGGCGAGTCGTCCTCGATGAATGCGATCGTTTGAAGAGCGCCGTTGTCCCGCGCATCACGCCGGACATCAACAACGTGAACCTGGATCTGTCGAATGTCGACTTCATCGACAGCGCCGGCCTTGGTGTGCTTGTCGGGATGAAGGTCTCCTCGAACAAGAACCGCGCTCGTCTCGCGCTGATCTCGCCTTCCAAGGGCGTCAGCGATATTCTGCTCGTCTCCAAGTTGGAGTCCATCTTTGACATCGTGACGGGCAACGAGGCGCAGACCATCGTGTCCTCCCTGGCCAAGCCCGAAAACGAGGCCTCGAGTGGCGAATCGGCTACTCCACCGCCATCCGGCAGCAAGCAGTCCTTCCAGGCGCCCCCCGCGGCCGCTTCGAAGCCTGAGGAACCCGATGCGGGCGACATGTCGCCCAAGCAGCAGATCGAGTCCTACTGCAAGAACGCCGTGGAGCACATGCGCCAGCGCGACTACGAGCAGGCGGCCGGTTGCTATCAGAGCGCCCTCGAAATCGATCCGGACTACCTGCCGGCGCATAACAACCTGGCGATCGTCTACGAGAAGAACCCCAAGTGGCAGGACAAGGCCATCGCTGCCTGGGAGCGTGTTCTTGAACTGAGCCAGTCGCGCGGCGACCAGAAGCACATCGAGCGCGCCCAAAAGCACCTCAACGCCCTGCAGCGCACCTGAGTTTGTCGGGAGCGAAAGAAACAAGATTCCGAGCGGCGTGAGTCTCTGACCCGCCGCTCGAACCCGTTTGTGCCCTGAGGAAAGCCCTTTGTCTCGCCGGGATAAGCCCAGTTTCAGTGACCGCCTCGTCTATCGGTTCGTGCTCGTCTTCGGGCGGCTCCTTACGCTGTTTCCGGCTGGTCTGATCGTCAATCTGGGCGCCCTTCTGGGCATTCTGATGGGGCGCTTCTTTCCTGTCCGGCGCAAGGTCGTGGCGGAGAATCTGAACATCGCATTCGGCAAGTCCATTGCCCCCGAGGAGCATCGGCGCCTGGTTCGCGAGGCCTACCGTCACCTGGGGATGCTGGCGGCGGAGACATTCTTCATCTCCTTTCGCCCTCCTGAATGGGTCGACGATCGCATCTCGGAGATCGAGGGGTGGGAGCACGCCGAGGCCATTCTGGCGCAGGGCGGCGCGATTTCCATTTCTGCGCACTTTGGGAATTGGGAATTGATGGGCGCCTATACGGCCCATCGGGCGCCGATCATTCCACTCTCCAAACCGATGCACAATCCGCTGTTCCAGGACTTCATCGACCACACACGCCGGCGCCACGGGCTGGAGTTCATCTGGACGGACGATCCGAATCCCGCACGTCAGATTCTCAAGACCGTCCGGGATCGCAAAATCGTCAACATCCTGCCCGACCAGGACATGCGTGGCGAAGGCATCATGGTGCCGTTTTTTGGGCGTCCGGCCTCGACGACGCCCGCGCCGGCTGCGCTGGCGCTTCGGTTGGGATGCCCGATCGTACCGGTATTCCTGGTGCGCCTCGGGCCTACCCGGCACCGGCTGGTGATCCAGCCGCCGATTCACCCCCAGGACTTCGCAGCGGACGATCGTGACGAAGCCACAAGGGCTCTGACCGCCCGGCTGAATCAGTGCATCGAGGACATGATTCGCCTCTATCCCGCCCAGTATTTCTGGCATCACCGGCGGTGGAAGACCACGCCGGAGAAGGCCGCCAAACACGCCGCGAAGCTACAGCGCAAACGCCGTGAGCGTCGGGGGATCGAGGGCTGACAGCCCAACGGGACCAAACCTTGCATCCGACTGGCAGCGCCAATCCCGGGAGGATGCGAACCGTTGTCCACGTCTTCTGACAAATCCTATTACCGCGCAAGTCTGGGGCTGAAGAAAGAAATCGCCTCGACCGTCGCCGAGGACTATCACAGCGCCCTGATCGAGGCGCTGCGGACCGCCGGCGGGCGGCTGGATCTGCCCGGACTGACTTTCCATCTGGCCACGGATTTTGGGTTCTGCTATGGAGTGGACAAGGCCATCGATATGGCCTATGAGGCACGCAGCAAGTTCCCCAAGAAGCGCATCTTCCTGCTGACGGAGATCATCCACAATCCGCGCGTGAACCGGCGCTTGTTGGACATGGGCATTGTCTTCCTCAGCGGCCAGTACGCCGGCGATGCGACGATCGACGACATTGCGCCGGAAGACGTGGTTCTGATTCCCGCGTTCGGCGTCGATCGTCCGACGTTCGATCGCCTGCGAGAACTTGGCGCGATCCTGGTCGATACGACATGCGGCAGCGTCGTCCATGTGTGGAAGCGCGTCGAGCGCTACGCCCGGGATGGATTCACGTCGCTCGTGCACGGCAAGCATTACCACGAAGAAACCTTGGCGACGGTCTCGCAGGCCATGGCCGACGGCGGGCACTTCCTGGTCGTCCGCGACAAACCGCAGACTCAGTTGGTTTGCGACTTCATCGAGGGGCAGATCTCCGTTGCCGATCTGATGAGTCATTTCCCGGAGGGCGCGATGTCCGAGGGGTTCGATCCCAAACGCGACCTGCGACGGATCGGCGTTGCAAACCAGACGACGATGCTGGCGAGTGAGTCTCTGGAAATCGCTGCGATGGTGGGGAATGCGCTGGCGCGGCGCTTCGGCGAGGACCATCGCGAGGAGCATTTTCGTAGCTTCGATACGATTTGCAGCGCCACCCAGGATCGCCAGGACGCCATCGAGAAACTAGTCGCCAAGCCCGATCTCGATCTCGTTGTCGTGATCGGCGGCTACAACTCCTCGAATACAGGGCACCTGCTCGCGGTCGCCGGGCGACAGCATCCGGCCTACCACATTCAGGATTCTACCGAGATCCTCTCCACCCAGGAAATCCGCCACCAGATTCCAGCCGGGAAAGACAAGGAACTAAAGGTCACCGAGGGGTGGCTTCCGGACGGTCCGGTGCAAATCGGACTCACCTCCGGCGCCAGCACACCCAACAAGGCGGTCGCCGATACGATTGCAAGGATTGCCAAGCTGCGCGGCTTGTCGGAAGAGCAGGTTCTGGCAGCAGTCGAACCAGCATGATTCACCTGGAAGGGAATGGGAGTAATGCGCTCTAAACCACTCATTATATTTGCTTTAATTGTGTCTTTGCTGGCGGTCGGATGCCAGAAGAAAGCCCCCGCACCGGTCGCAGAAGTTGCCGCTGGGAATCTCAAGATCGGTGGCACTGCGCCCGATTTTGAGCTCGAGACCTTTGGCGGCGAATCGATCCGCCTTTCGGACAAGATCGACGGCGAGCATTTCGTCTGCGTGATCTGGCATTCTCCGGCTTGCCCGTGCGCTCGGAACTGCGCGACGGGGATCGCCAAGGAGTTGACTCCAGACAAGTATCCCGACTTGACTATTGTTGGCGTTATGTCGGACGCAAATTGGGACTTCGATTACATGCAGGAAGACCTGAATCAGCAAATCGAAGATGGAATTGTGACGTTCCCCGTCGTTATCGACAAGGATCAGTCGATGATGGCGAAGTACGGCGCCGAGCGCACACCGACGGTCTGGCTGTTGGACAAGCAGGGACGGATTCGCTATTGGGGCGCGCCGGAGTCGACGCTCGAGCCGACTTCCTCCGGCTATCGGTTCCTGCTGAAGGAGGCCGTGGATGCGCTGCGCAAGGGCCAGAAGCCGCCCGTGCAGACCTTCGACCCGATTGGCTGCAAGATCATGAAGTCGCTGGGATAACGCCCTCGCGGATCATCTGGCGGCGAAGAAGCAGCAGCACAACGAAATCGTAGGTCGCGTGGGCCATCATTGCCGCGGCCAACCCCGCCCATTCATACAGAAGCCCGAGCAGCACCCCCGCACCAAAGAGGAACGCCGTGAAGGCGATCCTCCCCCAAGTGAGACGCGTAAGGACGCCGTGCCCCAGGGCAAACAACGCGGCGGCGATCCATAATCCCGTGACGGGCTGCACAGCCCCGCGGAAGAGCAATTCCTCCCCCCAGCCGGCGGCCAAGGACACCAACGCCATATCCAGGATCGTCGGACGGACCTGGCGATGAATGTCGCGGGTGACCTTCTGCAGACCTTCCATCCCCGGCAGCACAGACTCCGAGAACGACACCACAAAGGCAGCCACGACACCGAATCCCAACCCAATCGGAAGCTGAAATGCGAGGGAGCGCTCCTGGTGGAGCATCTCGACCACTGATCCGTCGTGAAACAGAGCTGCAATCCCCCACGCCGTTGCCGTCATGATCACCGTCATGACGGCGGACAGGCGGAGGATGACGGTGCGATTGAGCGGTTGAGCGGTGGGCATTCGGGAAATCCACGCGGAAACAAGTGGTCCGGCAGCGCAACGGCTGCCGGACCATGTCACAATCTCGTTGTTGGGCGCTACGGATTATCCAGCGCGGCGTTCGGCGGGTTCGGGGACACAGCCGCGGCGCAGGCCGCCGCCGGAGGCCAGGAAATCCTCGTAGGCCAGGCGAATGCCCGCATCGAGCGGCGTCTTGACGTACCAGCCCATGCCGAGCAGCTTCGAGACATCGAGCAGCTTGCGGGGGGTGCCGTCCGGCTTCGAGGTGTCGAAGCGCAGCTTGCCCTTGTAGCCGACAGCATTGGCCACGATATGGGCCAGCTCGCCGATGGCAACCTCTTCGCCGCTGCCGATATTGACGATGTCGGTGCCGTCGTAGCGTTCCATCAGGAAGACGCAGGCATCGGCCAGATCGTCGACGTACATGAACTCGCGCAATGGCTTGCCGGTGCCCCAGACGATGACTTCCGGCTGCTGGTTGACCTTGGCCTCGTGGAAGCGGCGGATCAGGGCCGGCAGCACGTGGGAGTTCATGGGGTCGTAGTTGTCGTTCGGCCCGTACAGATTCGTCGGCATCACCGAGATGAAGCGGCTCCCGTACTGGCGGGCGTAGGCCTCGCACATCTTGATGCCGGCGATCTTGGCCACGGCGTAGGGCTCGTTCGTGGGCTCCAGCATTCCGGTCAGGAGGTACTCTTCCTTCATCGGCTGGGGGGCGTATTTCGGATAAATGCAGGAGCTGCCGAGGAAGAGCAGCTTCTTGACGCCGTACTGATAGGCCGAGTGGATGACGTTCATCTGGATCTGCAGGTTGTTGTAGATGAACTCGCCCGGGTAGGTGTTGTTGGCGTAGATGCCTCCGACCTTGGCGGCGGCCAGGAAAACGTAATCGGGGCGCTCGCGCTCGAAGAACGCGGCGACGGCCTGTTGGTCCTGGAGGTCCAGATCGCGGAACGAGGGACCGACGATGTTCTGGTATCCGATGCCTTCGAGGTGGCGGGCGATCGCGCTGCCGACCATGCCGTGGCGCCCTGCGACAAAGATTTTCGAATTTCTATCCATTATGGCTTCTTCCCCTTGGGATCAGGCCTGGCACCTGCGGTTGTGCCGGCTCGCTGGGGTTGTTCTCTCCCACTGGTCGAGACGATTCGGCCGCCCTGAATCGAGCGGCTTTCCGTTCTCAGACCCAATCGGTCTGGCTGCCATGCAGCTCTCGCTTGGTCGATGACAACAGGAAACACGTTTTATGCCGCAGAGCAACGGAAAACCCCTCCGATGACTCGGAGGGGTTTCCAGGGGTTTTCTGAACTGGAAAACGGTTTAGCGTTTTTCTTCAATAATTCCAAGGGCTTCGTCGACGACATCGGCCAGGAAATCTGCATCGTCGCGTGTCAAACACATCGGGGGTTTGATACGCAAAACGTTGCCGAAGAGGCCGCCTTTGCCGAGTAGCAGGCCACGCTCGCGTGCCAGTTCGAGGAGCTCAACTGCCTCAGTGTTAGCCGGCTCCTTGGTCTTTCTGTCACGGACGAGCTCGACACCGAGCATCAGGCCCATACCGCGGACCTCGCCGATCAACGGGTGTTTGTCCGCAAGTGCCTCGAGACGGCCCTTCAGGTGCCCGCCGATTTCCTTGGCCTTCTGCTGGATGTTTTCCTCATCGATTACCTGCAGCGTCGCATTGGCGGCAGCCATCGAGACCGGGTTGCCACCGTAGGTGTTGAAGTGCAGGCGCTGCTTCATGGTCTCGGCGATTTCCATACGGGTCGTCACACCGCCGCAGGCGTAGCCGTTGGCAATGCCCTTGGCCATGGTGACCAGGTCGGGCTTCACGCCCCAGTTCTCGAAGGCCCAGAAGTGCTCGCCGGTGCGTCCGAAGCCGCCCTGGACTTCGTCGGCGATCACGACGCCGCCGTACTTGCGGACCGTCTCGTAGATGATGCCGAAGTATTCCTTCGGCGGGACCACGACGCCGCCGACGCCCTGGAGGCACTCGCCGATAAAGGCGGCGATCTTGCCGGTGCTCTCGTACCTCAGTTTCTCGTCCAGATCGTGGGCGCACTTCATCGCGCAGTTCGGGTAGGAAAGGCCGAACGGGCAGCGGTAGCAGTAGCCCGGCGTGGCGTGCATGACGTTCTGGGGCGGGCCGGCGGGATACTTCCATGTGCCGTGAGCCGTCAGGCCCAGGGCGCCCGTCGTGCCGCCGTGGTAGGCGTTGCGGAGCGCGACGACCGTCTCGTTGCCCGTAAACAGGCGCGCCATCAGGATGGCCGTCTCATTGGCCTCGGAGCCGGAGTTCGTGAAGTAACTGACGTCCAGACCTTCGGGGAAGTGATCGGACAGGTTCTTCGCGTACATGCCGATGTTCGGGTGCAGATAGATCGTGGTCGTGTGCTGGATATGATCGATCTGCTCCTTGACGGCGCCGTTGACTTTGGGGTGGCTGTGGCCGACGCTGACGGTGACGATGCCACCAAAGGCGTCCAGGTACTGCTTGCCGGTGTCGTCCCACAGGTACTGCATGCGGCCTTCGACGACCATGATGGGGTTCTTGTAGAGGTGGAAGATCCCCGGATTGACGTGTTTCTGGCGTGTTTCAAGCACCTCCTCGCGCGAGGGGCCCTTCCAGGCCGGCGGCTGATAATCCGCCTTGGGGGGTGAAAGCTTCGTGGTTGGTTCGACAGACATGGTGAAACTCCCTTAAAAATCAGACGTCCGGCCGGTCTCTGCGTTCGCCCGGGTGAATTGTGTTCATTACGACAGGATAAAGGCACAGGGCAACAAAGAACCCGATGAACCAGGCGAAATTGTAGATTTTGCTGAAAATCGCCGGGAACGGGGCATTGTCGCCCATCACCGTGTTCACGAATCCAGGGAGGTTCGGAAGGATCGACACGAGAAGGACCGCAATCGCCACCAGATTGAAGCCGCGGAAGAACGAGTACTGGCCCTTCGGGTTGTAGAGATCCCGGACGTCCAAGACGGTTTTCCGATACAGGAAGAAGTCGGAGATCATGATGCCCGCCACGGGGCCCAGCAGCGCGCTGTATCCAATCAGCCACGTGAAGATGTAGCCGTTCGGATCCTCGTAGAGCTTCCACGGGAACATCAGGATGCCGATGATCGCCGTCAGGATACCGCCCATCTTGAACGAAATCAGCTTCGGTGCCAGGTTTGCCAGGTCGTTGGCGGGGGAGACTACGTTGGCGGCGATGTTCGTCGACAGCGTTGCGATGGTCAGTCCGAGCATGGCGACGATGACGATCGAGGCATTATCGAATCTCTGGAAGAGCAGGACCGGATCCCAGAGGGCCTCGCCGTAGATGATGACGGTGGCCTGTGTCACCACGATGCCGATGAAGGCGTACAGCGTCATGGTCGTCGGCAGGCCGATCGTCTGTCCCCAGACTTGGTCCTTCTGGGACTTCGCGAAGCGCGAGAAGTCGGGGATGTTCAGCGAGAGCGTCGCCCAGTAACCCACGACGGCGGTCAGTGCCGGAACGAAGGCGCCCCAGAAGGCGCCGCCCTTGAGTGTGGATTTCGTGGCGAACAACTCGGCCGTACCGACCTTGGCCCAGGCCCAGACAAGCATGGCCAGGCCCAGTGCGATCAGCAGCGGCGCAGCCAGCTTCTCAAGCCACTTGATCCACTTCATGCCGTTGATGATGACGACCAGATTGATCGCCCAGAAGATGAAGAAGCAGATGATTTCGCCGGCGTTAATGCCGAGGATCGGAAGGTCCGCCTCCGGGCCGGGGGGCTTGCTGCCGGTCAGGGCCAGCGCCAGCGTGTAGATGGCAAACCCGCCCACCCAGGACTGGATGCCGAACCAGCCGCAGGCCACGATGCCGCGCATGAGCGCCGGCACATTCGACCCGAGCGTTCCAAACGAGGCCCGCACCAGCACGGGGAAAGGAATGCCGTACTTCGTGCCGGGCACCGCGTTGAACACCATCGGCACCAGGACGATCAGATTGCCCAGCAGAACGGTTAGCGTGGCCTGCCACCAGGACATGCCACCGCTGATCATGCTGGAGGCGAGCTTGTATGTTGTAATGCAGACAGACATGCCGACCCAAAGGGCGGCAATGTCCCACATGCCCCAGGTTCGTTGCTCCGGTCGAACAGGGGCCAGGTCCTCGTTAAACAGCCGGCTCTCCCCAAGTTCGCCGGCTATCTCCTCCCGCCCCGCGGAGACTTCTTCCACGGCCATGGGAATTCCTCATGATGTAAGTTCAGGTCCTTCAACTCTGCAAGTCACCCTGCCAGAGCCGACCAAGTCAAGGAAGGAAAGTTGTTGAGCGCTCCAGAGAGCTTGGCGGTAGGAGGAGGGAAATGGACCGGCGCGAGAGCCGTGAGGACAAAGAAATCCGCCCGCCGGGTGAGCGGCGGGCGGTGAAGACTTGCTGGTTTGTGGCGCTGTGGATCAGTAGGAACGCGAGCTGATCGTGGCGTGGATTCCGGCGCTGCGCGCGCTGGTGTCGCCATAGGTGGGGCCGCCGGTCGCTGTGCTCATGGCGGGGACGGCATTGGCCTCCGACGCCAGGAATTCATCCTGGTACAACGGAAGCCTATCGCCCCAGACACTTGGGAGGACGAACTCCGGATACATGATGGGGGCATATTCACGGGGCACAGGGAACGGGAAGCTGATGATCTCATAGGCTCCCGCCAGAGTGCGGGCCACGCCCCAGCCCACGCCCTTCACGAAACCAACGATCGTGCCGGTGAAGGGGTCGGTCTGGTGCCATTCCTTGGCGATGCACTTGGGGACTTCGACCCAGCCGAGCAGCAGGTTCGAGACGCCGCGGCCCAGCTTGTGGAACATCATGTCGATGTCGGTGCTTTCACGGTAGACGTCCTCGTCGCCCTGTGCAGAGGCGAACTGGGGTACCACCGCGAGCATCGCGACCATGCCAAGCAGGCAGAAAATGCGGGAAAGTCCAAAGTTACGCAACATGGGGAAGAAATCCTCCTGAACGTCTGATCCGGGGCCAGGCCGCCGGGCTACTCGACTTCGTCAATAAATGGGAAATCAGTCCGCTGAATCGACTGATAGTTGTTTCCATACAGGTCGATGGGGAATGTGACCACATCGACGACACCGAGGACGAGGCGACGGCCGGTGTACCACAGGCCCTTGCCAAAGCCGACAAAGCTGCCGGTGAACGGATCGGTGTTCTGGATCTCGCGGTTGATCTCGATGGGGACTTCGCACCAGCAGAAGCCGATATTTGCGGCGCCACGGACGAGTTTTCCGGAGATTTTGGAAGTGTACGTACTTCCGTAAAGGGGCCCTTCGGCGTGAGCTTGGGTCGGGACAAAGAGCAGCCCGGCGGCCAGGATCAGGGCCGAGAATAAGAGCCGAATACGAAATGCGTGAGAAACCATCGCGCGACGCTCTCCTCTGCGAGTCTTGTGAGCCTGAAGGCCAGTGGTGCAAGATCGCGGCTTCACTTCGATGCGCTAGGCGCTCGTTCCTTCAGGCGCAACCCTAAAGTGGTTGGCCACGAACCCCCGTTCATCACCTCAGTGAAGTCGAGTATGCTTTTCAATCGCAGAGGTGTCGAGCGGGAAATGCCCTCGTCTGGCGCTTTTTCCCGGCATCGGCCCACGGAGAATCGAACACTACTGGCTTGCTTTTGATCGGGGACCGGTTTCATAAGCGCCGTATGCGGAATGGCGACCGAAATATCAGCGCCCGGGAACTGGCCGAATGCTTCCTCTTTCGCGGTCTCAGCACCCCCCAACGTGAGGCCGTCGCGCCCCACGTGAGCCGCATCTCAGCGCCGCGCGGGACGCTCCTGTTCAGCGAGGGTGACGAGGCGGACGGCTTTTTTGTCGTGAGTTCCGGGATCGTGAAGATCTTCCGCGTCACGGAATCGGGCCAGGAGGCCGTGATGCACATTGTTCGGCCGGGGGATACCTTTGGCGAGCCGGCCATTTTCCTCGATATGACCTATCCGGCCGCCGCGATCACTCTCTCACGGGCCGAGATTTGGTTTGTCCCGAAAAAACCCTTCCTGAAGGAACTCGATGCCGATCCGCAGTTCGCCCGCCGTCTGCTGGCCGGTTTTTCAGCCAAGGTCAAGGAGTTCAATCAGCGATTCGAGTCGCTGACGGCGGACAAACTCGAGACGCGACTGGCGAAGTGGCTCCTGCTGGAGTTCGGCCGCGAAGGTCACCTGGTTGAGGAATACGAATACGAGTTGCCGATACCGAAGAATGCCCTGGCGGCGCACCTCGGGGCTTCGCCGGAGACGCTGTCGCGCAGTTTCCGTTCGTTGGTCGACGATGGGCTTCTGTCAGTGAGGGGGAAGACGATCGTCTTCCACGCGTTGGAAGCATTGCGCCGCCGCGGCGAGTAAGGCGCCGTTACTTCTTCCTGGCTTTCTTCTTCACGGTTTTTTCCGTGCCGCACGCTCTTCCGCTCGGGCAGCATCGAGTTCCGACAGCCGCTCCTGCAGGCGAGCCTCCTGTCCCTGGTCGGTGGGCTCGTAAAGCGCCGTCCCTTCCAACTCATCGGGAAGACCCTGCTTGGGAACGAAATGCCCCGCCTCGTCGTGATCGTACGTGTAGCCGTCGCTGTAACCTTCGCTCTTCATCAGTCCGGTCGGCGCATTTCGCAGGTGGAGCGGCACCGGTAACGTCCCAGTCTCCTGAATCAGTGCTGCCGTTCGCTTGCTGGCCATGTAGATGGCGTTTGATTTCGGAGCCATCGCCAGGGCAACGGCGAGTTGCGAGACGAAGATATTCCCCTCCGGCTGGCCGATCTTCTCGAAGGCATCCAGACACGCCACGGCGTGAACGAGTGCATTTGGCGCTGCCAGGCCGACGTCTTCGGATGCGGCGCGGATCAGGCGGCGCAGGATGAAGCGCGGGTCTTCGCCCCCGGCCAGCATGCGCTCGCACCAGTAGAGGGCGCCGTGGGGATCGCTGCTGCGGATGGTCTTGTGCAGTGCGGAGATGAGGTTGAAGTGCTCTTCGCCGCCGCGATCGTACATCAAATGGCGCTGAACGACCGCTACCACGTCGTCGCGTGTGATCGGTGCCGCTTCTGCTTCGGCGTGCTGCTCGCGGGCGACGTCTGCCGCGATTTCAAGAATCCCCAGCGCACGCCGCGCATCGCCATCGCTGAGTTGCACGATCGCGTCGAGCGCTTCCGACTCCACTTCGATCGGCGGCTCTTCTTCGACCTCGTTTAGTTCAGGTACGGCGCGTTGGAGGAGTTGGACGAGGTGCGTGTCTTCAATCGCTGCCAGCGTGAATACGCGGCAGCGCGAAAGCAGCGGTGCGATAACGGAGAAGCTCGGATTCTCCGTCGTGGCACCGATCAACGTGATCAGGCCGCTCTCGACGTGCGGCAGAAAGGCGTCCTGTTGCGCCTTATTGAAGCGGTGAATCTCGTCGATGAACAGGATCGTCTTGCGGGCGTACTGACGGTTGACCTTTGCGATGTCGATGACGCCGCGGACGTCCTTGATGCCGGATGTGACGGCGGACAGCGTAATGAAGTCGGAGTCCGTTGTGCGTGCGATCAGAGAGGCAAGCGTCGTCTTGCCCGACCCGGGCGGCCCCCAGAGGATCATGGAAGGAACGCGGTTTCCATCGATCAGTCGGCGCAGGGGAGCATTCTGGCCGACAAGCTTCTCCTGGCCCATGAAGTCGCCGAACTCGGTGGGGCGCAACCGATCGGCAAGCGGGCGTGCGGATCGATTCTCGCCCGAGTCCGACTGCCGGGCAGGCCACTCGGAGCGAGCGGGCTCTTGCGCTTCTTCAAACATGTCTTCGGCCATCCGGCGACGCTCCCCGCGCAACAGTGCCGGGAGGATGGCGGCTGCCCGGGGGAATTGGCAAGCGGACGTTGGGGATGACGCCGTCACCGCTTGCGTCAGGAAGGTGGTTCTGTCACCCTGACAGAAACTTATCTGCGGAGTTCTCCATGCGTCTTTCCCAGAATCACGTCGATTATATCGCATTCCTCGTGCATCAGGGAATGAGGCAGCATCCGAATGTGACGGTTAAGGACCCGAATGCGGTGGTCACGACGGTTCGGCGGCTGCTGGTGGAAAACCTGCAGATGGAGGCGCAGATCGAGCGGGAAGCGGAGGAGATGCTCAAACCGCATCGGCAGCAGATCTTGCGGGAAGGGGCAGATTACCAGGCGATGCTGCGCGAAGGGAAAAAGACGCTGGCCAAGAAGAAGGGATTCGTTTTCTGATTGTACTGGTGTCTATTGGGATTGTCACGCTGAGCCATCCATCCCCGGTGAGCCCGCCTGACGATCGAGGAATCTGGAGCAAAGCGGTTACGATAACAAGGTCTGGCGCCACGCGCTTTGGGCCTCGCGCGGGTGATTCCCGGGGGAGGAGCCCTCTGGGCCGGCTGTGCGCTTATTCCTTGCCTTGTTCCGAAGGTGCTGGTGTAGTGCGGGGCAGAGACTGGACGATACTCGGAGCGTTGGAAATTGTCAGAAGCCATTCGCATTGGACCGTATGAGTTCGACCGCGACCCAAGGGGTATTCGGCTACGTCGCTTTGAGGGCGACATGCCGGGGGCATCGCGGGCCGTCTTCTATTTGACGCTGACCGAACAGGGACGCGCGCCGGCGGTCTTCCAGATCGCGCGCATGGTCCCGTCCAGCGACACGTCGCTGGACCTGCACGGCTATACGACGGATCACGTCGCGCTGGACGGCCAGTTGATTTATCGGCCGGAAATTGACGGCTTCGAGATCCAGTTGGGGTTGGTCAATTCAAGCGAAGACATGAAGATGCGCCTCGAGGTGCATCTGGAACTCGTCGGCGAGGCAGACCCGCGCTGGATGATTCCGGGACTGTTCTACAATGACAATCGCCACCGCGACTGCGGCCGTGTTTACCCTGGGTACTCAGAGATCCGTCGCGATCCAGCGAAGTTTCTTTCAAACCACTGGTCTTTCCGAAGCGATCGTACCGCGATGCCGGTCGTCTTCTGCACGACGTACAATGCATTCGCTTTCATCTCGACCGAAGAGACCGTGGAAGCCTCGCGAGAGAATCCGCTCGGCGTTGGAATGACGTCGCTCGGGATCAGTGCCGAGGAAGGCCACCCGCGACTGTCGGTGCATTTCCCATATTGCGAAGCGCCGGTGAAGTACTCGTACTGCCACGAGGATCGTACGGATCCCGTGGAGACGTACCTTCACCTGGAAGCGAAGACTCGTCTGAGTCTCAGTTTGGAATTGGGCTTCTCGCCCGTGGCGGAATCGTCCTGGGAGCGCGTCTATCGCGCGCTGTACCAGGAGAAGTGGCCGAATCATCCCGTGCGCCCGACGCTACATTTCCTGCAGGCGGAAGAGTTGGCAGCCGAGGGACTGATGCGTTGGCATTTGGACCTCGAACACGGCATGATCCACGAGACGACAGCGTTCGACAAGCACTTCGGGCGCCGCGGTACGAACGTCGAGCGCCAGCACATGCACGTCGGATGGCTGAGCGGCGCATTCCCGGCATACACGCTCCTGTGGCACGGTCGCGACTCCAAGGACCCGAACTGCGTGCGGGCAGGAACGACCGTCATCAATCTGATCTGCAGCGAACTGGCGCCCTGCGGAACGTTCTTCCCGCTCTATGCGCTTGGGCAAGGTTTCACCGCCGGCTTTGGCCCGGAAGATGGATTGGCGCACAGCCGAACCATCGCCGAGGGCGCAATGTTTGTGATGCGCGCCATTCGCTTGGAGATGCAGGCAAACACGATGCACGGCGAATGGTACGATGCCGTGCGAAGCAATTTGGAATACATCCTCTCCAAGCAGCGGGAAGACGGTGCGTTCCCTGCCTACTATCGCATTCGTGATGGGCATCCGTACTCTTACGAAGGCGCGGCCGGCATGGTGTGGATTGCACCGCTGGTGGCGGCTTCGTCGCTTGATGGGACTGGCCGATTCCGGAAAGCAGCCGTCAAGGCCGGCGAGTACTACATGCACTTCCTCGAGGAAGGTTTTGTTTACGGGTGCGTGGAGGACTTGCCGCTGGTTCCGACGGCCGACGATTGCCATTGGGCGCTGATCTGCTACATGCTGCTGTATGAGCTGGATCACGACGAGCGTTGGCTGGAGTCTGCACGTAAGGCGGCCGACCTGGCGCTGACTTTCCGCATGACATACAACGTGGCGTTCGCTCCGTGGACGATGCTGGCGCGCAATGAGTTCAAGACGCGCGGCGGCGATATCGCTTCCGTTGCGACGCCGACCCTGGGTCCGGCGGGCTTGATGAGCTTTGGCGAGATGCTGAAGCTGGCGGCGCTGACGGGCGATTCGTACTTCCGGGAGCGCGCCTACGAGGCTCGCGTCTTTGCAACGCAATTGGTCGCTCGCGTCGATGGCGAACACAACTCGCGCGTCGGCCAGACAATCGGCCAGGTTTTCTACACGGACTGGTGGCAGCCGAAGGGTATGGTGTTGTCCCTGGGACACGCCTGGGCCGGTGCGCTCGTCAAGTACATGGAACTGATCGAGCGCCATCTGAACATTCCGACGGCCGCGTTGGAACAGGGCGACACGGATAGCGTCGTGCAGGCGAGTCAAAGCGCGATCGTTTCGCTGGGTGAAGAGATCGTATTGCCGGATCCCGTGGAGGTCCGCCGCCGGCGCCAGGAAAGCCAGGCAGAGGATGTTCGTCCCTCAACGACCTCGGCTCGGCCTTCGAGTTTCTCGTCCGAGTTCACGAGCCGCATCAGCCAGATTGCATTGGGCGAGGACTCGACGCCTTCGCCAGTTGCGCACAAGAGCCGGCCGGGATCTCGAAGCGATGTAACGCCCGCGCCGCCGAGCCGTGACGAGGACAAGCGGCCGCCGACTCGGGAGCAAAGCAAGGCGGAGGAACGGCGTTCCAAGATGGTGCCACGTAGCCGCGGCGACGAGGAGCAGAAGCGCGGGCCCCAGAAGACGCCGCTGGCGAGCAGACACGTGCCGCTTCCGAAGGACGAGGATCTCGGCATCAACTGGCATGAGCCGTTCACCGATGAAGCGATCTCGAGTGAACTCGTGCCGAAGCTCGACAAGCTCCAGGAAGAGGGCATTGTGCCCTCGGTGACTCCGGAGCCCAGTTCGGGCAAGGGAATCCTCTCGAACCTGTTCGAGAACGATTCGGCATTCCAGACTCCGGCCCCGGAGACCGGCGGAGATGATCCGGAAGACGAAGACCAGACGACGCGGCCATTTTCCTTCGACACGCCGCCGACGAAGGCCATGGATGACCAGGATAAGAAAAAGAAGCCTGGGATTCATCAGGATACGGAAGACATCGAGATCAAGTGGAAGATCTTCTAGCGGCTGGCGGCCCTGGCTCCGTTCGGAGTCCGTCTCCCCCCTTTTCGTTTGTCTGTGAATCCAAAATGTCTTGACGGTGTTGGCTTTCGTTTCTCCTGCTGAGGGGCACGGTTTGTCGCCGTGATTCCCGTCCCCAGAAGGCCTGTTCATGACCTCCGTCACGATGTCTCCCGCCGATCTCGCTGCAGTCGCCCCGAATCCGAATCGTTCGCTTTCCATCGAAGTCGAAGGGCGCGAGTTCCTTCGCCTGCCGGTGACCACACCAGTGCTCACTGGGGTGGATGACATTGCGGAGGCGGCGCGTGTTCACGCGGCGCCCCGGTCGCAGCCTGGGGACATGCTCTTCATTTCAGAGAAAGCCGTCGCGGTGACACAGGGCCGTGCAATCCCGGAATCGGAACTTCGCATTGGCCTGACGGCTCGGTTGCTCTGGCGGTTTGTGCACAAGACGCCCGCGGGGATCGGCCTGCGCCGTCCCAGCAGCATGCAATGCGCGGTGAATGAGTGCGGCGCGTGGCGGATCTGGCTGGCGGCGATCGTTGGGGCTGTCGGGAAGGTGATCGGCCGCCGCGGGGATTTCTACCGCGTGGCGGGCCCCCAGGCCGCGATGATCGACGCGGCAACGACTTCGCCGCTGCAGCCCGATTGCGTGATCATGGGGCCGAAAGATCCGGACATCATCGCCGAACGCGTCTTCAACGTGACTGGCCTGCCGACTGCGATCGTGGATGTGAACGACATCGGCGGCTCCTGGGTTGTTGGGGCCAGCGCCGGGATCGACCGACCGCTGGTGGAGAAATGCCTGAAGGACAATCCGCTCGGCCAGGGAACGGAATGCACGCCCATGGGGCTGCTCCGGGCCGCGAGTGAGAACTGACAACCGATGACCTCATAAACTGCAGGGGGTCGCGTGGTTAACCGGCAGTTCGATCAGTGAGATCGAACTGCCGGTTTCTCTTCTGTCTCCACAACGCAAGTCAAACCAGTGATCTCCGGCCGCCAGGAGGCTGCCGGTCTTCGCATCACAGCAGACGTCTGCATGCGAATATTGGGGCTACTCAAGACGGGCAATATTCGTTGACGGGCAGCCGCCCAGGGTGGTCTGAATAGTAGAAGTAGAACATTCTGTAAATCCCCCGTATTGGGGGGGAACTCGCAAGAGGGACTACCGATATGATAGCTCCACGAGATGTATTTGGGGCGATCCGCGGGATCGCCGTTAAGACTGTGCGTCCGACGGCTACAGGATTCGCGATCGCTGCGCTCGTCGGCGGCCTCGGTTGCGCGACGGCTCCGCGAACGGACTCGTCGGCAACCGGGATGACTCTGGCCGAAGCAAGTGCCGCCATGGCCGAATCCGGCGCCTTGAACGACTACATTTTCACCCGCACGAAGGTCGGGCGGCACACCTTCCCGAAGTACCCGGACAAGGCTTGGGAATGGTTCTGTGAGCGGCGCCTGGATGATGGCATGAAGAAACTGCCGGACTTCTATCGGCAGGAAGCCATGCTGGTGACCCAGAAGAACAACATGGATCGCCGGACGCTTCGGGCGAATGCGCAGTGGACATTCCTCGGGCCTGACGGCACGACCGTTCAGCCGTCCGGTCGCTTGATCGAGATGGTGGTGCATCCGCAGGATCAGAACACGATCTGGGGCGCCTCCGCGAGCGGCGGCGTCTGGAAGACGACCGACCAGGGCGTGACTTGGGCGAACGTGACGGACGGCAGTCTGCCGACGATCGGCATGGGCAGCCTTCAGATCGATCCGCACAATTACAATCGCTTGTATTGCGGCTTGGGCGAAGGTGTGCCGGGCAGCTTCTACGAGCCGTTCGGCGCGGGCGTTTATCGCTCGACCGATGGCGGAAGCAGTTGGTCGATCGTCAGCGGCACCAACGTGATGAACTACGTTACGGATATCGATATTGGTGCCAACTCGGACACGTTGCTCGTCGCCGCGAAGGGGTCCGGCGGAACCGGCGCCGGTTTCTATCGCACGACAAATGGTGGGACAAACTGGACCGCCGTTTCTTCCGATCCTTTCTTCGATATCAGCGTTGACCCCGCGAATCGCAACAATGTCGTAGTGACGCGCGGATACAACACTGTCAACGCCGCGAGCGGCGCCATTTTCTATTCGACTGATGGCGGGGCGACACTGAGTCCCTCCACTACTCCAAGCACTACAAATGCCTTCCGCATCGAGTTGGCTCGCAACGGCACGACGGTCTACGCGCTTGTCGGCGCAACGGATTCTTCGATTCTGGGCATCTGGAAATCGACGAATAACGGGCAGAGCTTCTCTGCAATGTCGACTTCCGGCATTCCGACAAGCGGCGACTATAAGCCTGGCCAGATGACGTATAACTGCTCGATCGGCGTTAGTCCGACCGATGCCAACGTCATCTATGTCGGCTCGAACCTGCGCATGTACCGGACGACGAATGGCGGAACGAGTTGGGCGGCCGTGACGGACTGGGCAGGCGAAGGTGGCTTGAAGTACATCCATGCGGATCATCATTCGATTCGCTTCGGTTCGACAGGCAGTACGGTGTACATGGGCACGGACGGTGGATTCTTTGTCAGCACCGACAGCGGGGCAAATTGGACGGAGCGCAATGTCCACATGACGTCGACGCAGTGCTATCGAATCGATTGCGATCCACAGAACGCGCAGCGCGTGATCATCGGCTGTCAGGACAACGACAAGTACGTCCGGCGGACCGATGGGACGTGGCATCATTATCCCAACGCGTTCGGCGATTGTATGGAAGTGATTGCCTGGCCGAACGACCCGTCGACGTACATGGGCTGCAACTACTACGCTTCGGCAGTGCGCCTCACGCCCGACGATGGTGCAAACTGGTACTTCCTCCGCTCGTACGGTACTTCGAACAATGGCATTCCGGACGCCGAGAAGGGGGCCTGGGTTACCCCGTTCTTCATCGATCCGCAGAATCCCAAGGACATCTACATGGGCGTGAATGGCGTCTATAAGGGAACCTACAACGGCATCAATCAGCCGTTCAGTTGGACGAATCTGATCGCTCCGAATACGAGCTATTCCCCTGCCAGCCTCGACACGCTAACGATCACCAATGGCATGACCGGCCGGAAGCTTGTCGGTTTCAGGGCACGTCGGAATAACTCGACAGGTCAGTTGGGCGTCGAGTTGTTCCGGTCGAATACGAATGGCACGAGCATCGAGTCTCTGACACTGCCGTATCTGGGCTGGATCAGCGACATCGAATGCGATCCGTCGGATAACGATACATTCTGGATGACCTACTCCAACCTGGGTCTTGGCACCGGAAGTCGCGGGCGCATTTACAAGACGACCGATCTTGGGACCACCTTCCACGACATGACGAACAACTTCCCGCAGGACCTGCCGGCCAATGCCCTCTGGATCGATCCGACCAATTCGAACACGATCATCGTTGGCTCGGATATCGGTGCGTATCGCTCCGACGATGGCGGCAACACGTGGGTGTATTGGAATGACGGTCTGCCGCCGGTTGTCATCACAGACATGGCCTACCTGGCAAATGGCCGAAAGCTGCGGGCTGGCACGTACGGACGCGGAATCTGGGAGACGCCTTTGGATTCGCAGGGCGGCTCGCCGAGCATCCGCATTGAACCTTCGACACTTCAGTTCCCCTGATCGAGAACGGGACAACGAGAAACCATGGAGGCTTCACAAAAATGACAATGATGAAAAAGATGCTCCAACGAGCTCTCCCCGTTTTCGCAGGAATGACCTTGCTGGGCAGTGCGGCCGCGCTCGAACCGATCGCGATGGGTGGAGAACACACTGCGCCGCCAATTGCTCCCGAGATTCTCCAGATGCTTCGCGAAAATCAAAGCTCGCCCATCAGTTCAAGAACCGGGGCGGATGCTCGCGGAGAAGTGACACTTCTGGCTGAAGATTTTGAAGGGTCATTCCCAGGAGCATGGGTTGTGTACCCTGCCAGTGGGTCCACCGATGCATATTGGGGGAATCAATCGACTCACACTTACCAAGGAAATGGCTCGGTCTTCTGCGCCGGTGCCGGAACTGCGGCGGTTGCGCCGGGAAGCACATATCCGGATGGTATGGACGCTTACATGGTGTCGCCATACCTGGATCTGAGCGACGCGACTGCTGCCTCAGCCAGCTTCATTGTGGAGAACTATCTCGAGGAAACTTGGGACTACTTCTACTGCTACGCCAGCGCTGACGGTTTCACAACCTTCGACTACTGGTATGTGACCTCGGATAACGATTGGGCGGTCGGCTCTTATGATTTTGCCAACACGCCGAACGGCTATAGCCTACTTGGCAATTCTCAGGTTCAACTGATGTTTCGTTTCTACAGCGACACATCGACCGGAGAGACGGGGACTTTCATAGACAACGTTCTGATCACAAAGACCACTGCCGGCGGGACACCGACGCCGACGCCGACTCCATCGCCCACACCGACGGCAACGGCGACGGCTTCGCCGAGCCCGACTCCATCGTCGACGCCAACACCGTCGCCGACTCCGTCCCCGACGCCGACAGGGGCAATCCAGAAATCGTTCACCGTTTACAATGACGGCACCGCGAATCTGACCGTCAGCCAGGTCGATGAGGAAACGGGAAGCAACTGGCTCTCCGTCTCAGCGCCGACAGGATATCCCGTGACGATTGCTCCCAGTGGCAATGCAGTCTTTACGGTGACGGTGGATCCGACAGGTCTTTCGAGCGGAGACTACGCGGATCGATTGCTGGTTTACTCAAACGACACGGCGCACAGCCCTTACAGCGGCGGCGTGAATATCAACCTGCGCGTCGGCAGCACGCTCACGCTCAACGACTTCATCACGGCGCTGACGTCTGCGCCGGGAACGACTCCGCCGGATCAGAATGGCGATTCGCTCATCGACGCAGCGGACGTCATCAAGTTCCAGACTACTCGGCGCGCGACGTTGACAATCAACTGAGACCGCCATTGCCATGCAGTTCTGACCGCCCCCGAAACTCGGGGGCGGTTTTCTTGTGGAACCCATTGCCGCGAGGGACTGACGATGCTATTGCCATGGGTTGAGGATAGGGCGCATGGATTTCCAGAACCCGAGAGGCATCACCGGATTCGAGCGAGGTTTGCTTGGCGTACCGGAGTGGTTCCTGGATGAGAATCCCGTGGCGGAGAGGATTCTCGGTTCGACGGCGTGGCGCGGGTATCCACTGATCGGCGGCGCAATCGTGGGCGGCCTGCTCGGCGTGCTGGAGGGGAATGGGGCGATTCTTCCACTCGTGCTGCGAATCCTCGCCGGCGAGCTCTTCGCGATCGTCGGAGCGTTTCTGCTCATCTACTGGCTGAAGGAAAGGTGGCTGCGCAGCGTCCTGGTCGATGATCTCGACCTGACGCTGCTGAGCGACGGCGAGATTTGCCACGGGCTGTGGGTCTCGCACATGGTGCCGCTGCTGAGAGTCCTCTTCGGGATCCTGGTCGGTGAGTTCGTCACCTTCCTCGTTCTTGGCATCCACCACGTCTTTACGAAACGCGTCGGTTTGGAGGAGGTGATCCAGACCTTCATCTGGATTCTCTTGCCCGTGCTGATATTCTGGTTCAATGCGTTCACTCTTCGAATGCTGGGTCCGCGGTTCCTGTTTGCTTCCGTCCAGGGGCCCACGGAACGCAGTTACGTGGCAATGGTGCTGGTCATGTTGGCGGAAAGCTACGGCGTCCTATTGCTGACGCTGCCGGTGATCTTGTTCACTGCGCTCTTTGCGGGGATCCTGCTGTCAATGCTGGGCGCGAGCCCCATGAACACGGTTGTGCTGACGTTTCTTGTGATCCTGTCGATGTTCAAGCGCGACATCAGCGAGTCCTATCACTTGTCCATCGAGGCCGGCTGGAGAGCATGGCTGGCCTGGCAGCGCGAAGGCATCAGGGATTGATCAAGGACGCATCTGGCCCGTGCGTGCAAACGTTGCGAAGTCTGCGATGAACTCCTCGGTTACGTAGCCCGCATTGGTGTGGCCCTCTGTGCGGCGAAGGTAGCGATCCGTGTCGCTGTATTCGCGATGCGTGGCCAACTCATGATTGGGGTAGTCGCGATCCCACGCAAAAGCCGAGCGGGGATAGAAGAAGACGGTGGGGGAGGAAGCGCCATCGGTGCTCGTCACAATATTCACGACGGAGAGCGTCTTGGACGTCGAGGCGATGTCCGTCGCAAGTGAACCGAACTCCTGATAGCCCGCGAGGGTGATTCTCTCCACGTCGACGGGCGGCTGTTGCTCGAGCCAACTAAGAACAGCCTTCGGATCGCGGCACTCGGTCTCGCGATAGGACGCCACGGCGACGCCGCGCGTGGCTAGGCCCTCCATCAGGTCGCGGGTCATTCCATTCCGAACGGACGACGCATCGGGCCGAATCGGGTGCATGATCAGAACTGTTGGGGCTGGTGTCTTCGGCCCAGCGATGGCGGGTACAAACAGAGCCACCGGGACCTCGCATCCGGCGATTTGGATCACGGACGATTCGCGACGGAAAAGTCGGGCATCCGCGTAGGGGGGAGAGAGTTCCGGGAAGGCTGCCGATGAGGGCGTGGGCGTGGGGCGAGTTGCATCCGCCTGCAGAGGCACGACCGAGAACTCCGAGATCTTGGCCATCGGCCCTTCGCGTTCGTACAAGATCTGTGCGGCGAGGCTAAGGCGTTCGAAATGCACCGGCACGATGGCAACCACGGTTCCATCCGGCCGGCGAGTCGCGGTGGCCCGGCCCACCTCGCGGAATCCGCCGCCCTCGCGGGTGAGACGGCCGAAGAGCTGCCGCATAGCCTCCTCGGTCAGCGCCCGGCGGGCGCCCACCGTCAGTTCGCCGCGAACACCGGACAATTGGCCGCGCATGATGGTCTCGACGAAGCGTTCGGCGCGTTCGGCGAGGATCTGCCTCGTTTTCTCATCGGTGGCCCCGGGGCGGGGCAGGAGAAAGAGCACCAGCGCAAAGGCGAGCAGGACGATACGGCGGGAAGTTGTGAGTTGCATGATGTCGAGCCCTCCGGCGGGCGATTGGACTTCCAAACCACGGAGCCGGGCTCAATGGCAACGGTTTCCAGGGGGCGGTCGGTTACTGAAAAGGGTTGCTTTTGGAAGATCGCGAAGGGTAAGCGGCTGTAGTTATCGATAACAGAACGGGAGCAGAAAGCATGAGCACACAACTAGAAGTCAGGACCTTGGGAAAAAGCAGAATCCCCGTCACCTCCGTTGGGCTGGGGCTTTGGGCTGTCGGCGGCGGCTGGGGCGAGCCGCGGGATGACGACTCCCTCCACGCGATCGAAGCAGCCCTGGACGAGGGGATTACCTTCTACGACACCGCCGATGTCTACGGCATGGGGCACAGCGAGGAGATTCTTGGGAAGGCCATGAAGGGCCGCCGGGATCGATTCGTCGTGGCGACGAAGATCGGCTGGATCGGCTACGATGGCGAGCGCAACTGCTCGGCGTACGATACGGTGGAGAAGCTGATCGCCGGTGTGGAGGATTCCCTGCGTCGGCTGCAGATCGACTCTATCGATATCATCCAGAGTCACATTCACTACCGAGAACCGAACTTTGAGGTATTCCTGGAGGGCTTTCAAAAACTGCAGGAACAGGGAAAGGTGCGTGCCTACGGAGTCAGCACGAGCGACTTTGAATATCTGAAGCAGTTCAACGCGGACGGCGGATGCGCGACGTTGCAGATCGACTACAGCCTGCTGAACCGGACGGCGGAGAAGGAGATTCTTCCCTACTGCCAGGAAAACGGAATCGGCGTGATCGTGCGTGGAGCACTGGCAATGGGCAGGTTGACAGGCAAGTTCACTGGGAAGGAACAGTTCGAGGAGGGGGATTTCCGGAGAAGCTGGGTGGAAAACGAAGACGAGCATCGGATCTTCATGGAGGACTTGGCGATCGTGGAGAAGCTCAAGGAGTTGGGCCAGGACGGGCGGACGCCGGCGCAGATTGCCCTGCAGTTTGTCCGGTCCAATCCGGCGGTGACCACCGTGATCCCGGGGGGGCGCTCGCCGCGCCAGGTGCGGGAGAATGTCATCGCGGGGCGTCTGCCGCTGCTGAGCAATGAAGATCGACGGTTTATCGACGGATTGGTGCCTCCCGGTGGGGGGCGGAAAATCTGGCCTGCCTGATCCGACCGGGGGGCGTTTTCTGAAGTTATCCATAACCCGAGCGTTTTTGGAGGGGCGTGTTGAAGCACTTCAACTACGCCCCTCTTCTGCGTCTATACGTGCATTTATTAGGATTTTCTGGTTGTTTCGGACGATTCGGACGGATTTTCAGGGGAGGCTGTAAAAAAGTGGTACGGTCCAAGAATGTGCTTGACCGTGAGCCGGAATTGGTATCAAACGGTATCGATAACGCCGAAAGAAGAACCCACGCGGCGGCAGATTTTCAGGAAAGGAGCACTTCTCAGTCCATCCCAGGCTTCTCCTCCAGAATGTGCCGACGATGGAATGCCAAACAGATTTTTTCAACTGACAGGACGGTCAATCCTAACCCTAAACTCTTTCGACCCATTTTTCGTGAAAGGAAATCACACGCATGAAGTTTAAAGCGATTCTTCCAATCCTCGGCCTGATGCTGTTCGCTGCTAACGCCAGCGCACAGAACGTCATCGTCGACGGCGACTTCGAGTCCGGGTCCGATTCTTCCTGGACCCTCTGGCTGGAGACAGCCGGCATGCTCACCGCAACATTCAACTACACCGCTGACGGCCCGACCTCGGGAACCGCCGGCGCCCTTCGCTACCAGATGGTCGGCGAATACACCAATGGCGGCGTTTATCAGGAAGTCACCCTGACCGGCGGCAACATCTACCAGGTCGACGGCCTCATCAAGGAAGTCTCTGCCGACCCGAGCACCACGTGGTTTGAGGTCTGGATCTCGGACACGGCTCCGGTCGATGGTTCCGACAATGGCGGCGTCATGCTGGCGAAGGTCAGCTCCTGGAATTGCGCGGGATACGATGGCGACTTCATTAACGGCTGCGATACGCCGGCTGGCGACGCGAAGTTCACGGTCCCGGGCAGCGGCCCGCAAACCTATTACCTGATTCTGGACGCCGGCGTCTGCTGCGGTGGTGGTGCTGCCGAGTACGTCATCGACGACGTGACGCTCACCGATCTCGGTGCCCCGGCTGTCACCTACGACACGCCCCCGACCGAACTGAATGAAGACTTCAACGATGGCGACGACCAGAATAACTACGGCGGCACCTACCGCGGATTCGCCGGTGGCGATACCGGTGGTGGCCAGGACGGTATCATGGAAGCGATTTCCGTCGATGCCCAGGGTACGACCGGCGCGGCCGGCGACTACGCCCTGCACATCTACTCGACCTCGTCGATCGTCGGTACTGGCTGGACCTACTACGGTGGCGTCATCGCTCTGTCCGAGACCGAGAGTGTTGGCCAGCCTTTGACCAGCTTCACCACGTTGTCCTTTGACATGAAGCTCGGCAGTGCTTCCGCGCCAACCGACTGGACTGTCCGTCTCGAGGACCTGGGTGCGAATGGTTCCAATGCCGGCAGCTATAACTACATCGACCTTGAGCCGTACTTCAACGGCGAGAACTACGTCAGTATGAACATCCCGCTGGCTGATTTTGTGAGTGCGGCTGACGGCGGCACGATCGCCCCGAACTTGTCCCAGATCGACGTAATCGTAATCGGCGGCGAGGGTGAATACCTTGTCAATGACCCGGATATGTTCGTCGACAACGTCCGTCTGTACGACGCGGTTGCATCGGACGTGAAGGACTGGCAACTGTACTGAGTCCCCGTACCACAGCCCCATAGCAGCACCTCATTGAAAGCGAAGAGCGGTGCAGGCCCAGCCTGCACCGCTCTTCCTTTTGCGTGGCGGTGGGTTGTCATTCGAATATCCGTATAGTTATCGATAGCCTACCCAAAACCCACGTGGCGTCGAAATAGTTCCAAATAATGATAGTTATCGATAACTTTTCTCTTGCATTCCGCCCATCTCCTTGCTCTTATCGAAGCAACCCCCAAGTGAAGCCGCGCGCGCCGTCTCGGATCGGCGGAGTGTTTGCGGCAGAAAGGCCTAATCCCATGTCGCGCGACACCTCTCTCACTCGCGGCCATTGCCAGACTGGCAGACCACAAGGCAATGCCGGCACATTCCTTCTCCACATTCGTCAGAAACTGTCCGCCATTTTCTTCGTGCTCGCGTGGCTCTTTCTCCCTCTGGTCGTGTTCGCGGAAGAATCGGCGATTTTCGATAACTTCGAGGACCACAATCTCAGGTCCGAGGTCGGGTGGACTTGGGACTACTTCGCAAAGGGCGACGCGCCCACGATTGGCCTGATGGTCGATCTGGACGATCAGGGAAGCGGATACCTGATGTCGCGCGGGACGCTGCCGGACGATGGGACCGGGTTCACGGTGGGGGGGATTTTCTGTGCGCCGGCGGATCGCGAAACGAATCCTGTGGAGCCCATCGACTTCTCGTCGTTCGATGCTCTGGCATTTCGGGCCGCGAGCGATCGGCCTGCTTACTACAATGTTCGCATCGAGCAGAAGGAGCAGGGGTATAACTCGACGAATGTGGCGTTTCCCGTGACGGAGGAGATGCAGGACTTTCTGATTCCGCTCTCGGAGTTCAAGTCCGGCACCTCGCAATCGACGGCCATGGCGTTTACGTGCCTGGTGGATGAACCGGGCGCGATCTTCCATTTGAAACTGGACGACATCCGATTTGTTCGCGGCATGCTGCAGGGCACGCACCGTGCGGGTTTGGAGGCGCGCGCCGATTGGGCAGCGACGCCGAAGATCGGTTGGCAAAATGCGCGATTCCACAACAAGCCGATGTTGTTTTACTTCTCAAGTCGCTTCGCGTTGCCATGTCAGCTCTTCGAAGAACGCCTGATAGAGAATCAGGAGTTTCCGGAACTGGCGCGCGAGTTCGTTCTGGCTCGAGTGGATGTGAACCAGTATCAGAGTCTTGTTCGGCGTTACAATGTGTGGAGGGTTCCCTCATTTATCGTTCTGGAACCGGCGAGCGGGCGAATGACTTCGCTATACTCCGGTGCGCGCACCGCTGAACTCGCGCTCGAGATGCGCAATTATCTGAAGAATCGCCCGGAGAAAGACATGGTTGCGCAGGATGTAGCTCCCTCGCAGCGCTACCATATTGTTCACATCGACGATTTTACAGACCGCAACGACATCAACGAGGTTGGCGGCCATTGGGGGACTTATGCCATGGGCGACCGTGGAGATATCGATCGACGCATTGTCGACCTGGGCGGCGGGAATCTCGCCTTGCAAGTGGCAGGAGTCTATCCGGGCAAGCCAGGCGATCCGACGTACGGCGGAGTGTATTGCGATCTTGCTCCGGACAGGGGGACGTCGCGCGATCTTTCGAAGTTCCGTTGGATCTCATTCATCTGCCGGTCCAGCGAGTCGGATGTGTTCCAGATTCACCTGGAGGACGGGAACGGCGCGCAGGCGAAGCCACAGCAGTTTCACGCCTCGGCGGATCCGGCACGCGTGACGATCCCGCTGGCCTCATTCGGCGACATCGCTGGACGGGCAACCACCATTGTCTGGTCGGAGCCGAATCCAATGCCAGGCCGGAAATTCGAACTGGTTTTGGACGATGTGATGGTCATTCGCTGAACCACCCAGCATTCGATCGGAAACCAAAAGGGGCGGAATCGCTTGGTGCGATCCGCCCCTTCTGGTCTTAGGCCCTTTGGAGGAGGGATGGAGGAAGTTTCTCTCTACTTCAGCAGAACGTCCAGTCGGCGGACTTCGCCATCGCGAATCGCGCGTGCGATCGAACCGCGCAGGACATCCCCATCGTGACGCTCGCCGTCGACCACGTAGCCAACAATCTTCGCGCCATCGTCGCCGAACGTATTCAGAAGCGAGTCGTTCTGGTAAACAAGCAGTGTCTTGCCGAACAGCGCACAGGTCAGGCTGTTTGCCGGAAGCGATTCGACTTCCCCATCCCAGGCGACGTGTCCTGGTTCTTCGGCAAACCATTCTGCAGGCAGCGCCGGCGTGAGCCGGAATTCCAACTCGCCATCGTTCATGACGAAGGGTTTCGCGCCCACACTTAGCAGCAGCCACAGGTGAATGAACTCTGCGGTGCTGCCACTCAGGCGGGCGACAAATCCGCGGCCGTGAATGCGCTTGTCGGGGCAGCTTGAGGAGACGATGTAGGAGGAGTTCTCGTAGATGCTGCGGCCGTAACGCTCGGGGTCCATGAACGGAACGAGCATCGTGCGTGCGGCTTCGAAGAATTCCTCATGGAGACCGTGGCGAACCAACTCGACGAGAATCTTGTAGCTCATGTGCAGCCAGATCGACTCGTTCTCGTAAATGCCTCGGCTGAATGTCCGTGCGCGTCCGATCTCGTCCGTGCAATTCGTCAGGTCCATGTTCAGCATGTACGAGTGCAGCTTCCGGTCGTAGAGCGGCGACTTGCGAAGTGCGCTGTAGAATTCCCGCGCTTCTTCCTGCGTCTTCGCGTTGCGCAGGCGATAAACCTGCCCTTCCAGATAGAGCGGAAGGGGTTCGGCCTTGAACGGACGCGGATCGATCGTATCGGATTGGTCGACTTCGCCGTCACGCATGAAGTAGGTGTACACCAGCGGCGAGTTGTCCACGCGTGCGGCTTCGACTCCGCGCCGGCACATTTCGCGGACCGCCTCCAGCAGTTTCGCCGCTTCTTCAGCGTCGAAGGCCTGCATATCGATCGGCCATTGCACGTAGACCTCTTCGCGGAAGTTCTCGCGCAATTCCGCTGCTGCATTCCAATCGTATGACTCGGCCGATGCAATGGGCAGAGCTCCGCGCATCAGCGCAGCGGCGGGGGAGGGCATCTCGAGCTGGCCCCATTCCTCGCGATGGGCGAGCAGATAGTCGCACAATCGAATGATCGAGGAGGTTTCGCTGAGGCACGAGCCGAATACGCCCGGCAGGCCGTTCAGAGAGTCGTTCCAGCCGGGACGACCCGCTTCCATTTCAACGCCGCGACCTTCCGGATCGAGCGTCATGCCCTTCAGAACCGCCAGCATTACCAGCTTCGATGCGAGCGAGACTTCCGGCCACGGTTGCGTCCGATCGCCGGCCTGGCGCGGGCCAAGCGCGCCGTATTGGCGGGCTTTCCCGTCGACTGCCTGGTAGCGGCGCGACCGCGACAACACACGGCGGCGGGGCTCGAACCAACCGACATTCGCCTGCAGCAGTTCCGCATGCGTGTCGGGGAACATGGCATTGTGCGCTTCAAGCATGTCCGCTAGGTAGATCCAGTGATCGACCCAGTAGCCGTCCTCGTCAGGCTTCGCGCTGAGCATCGCGTTTGCCTTCGTCAGGACATTTCGAAGCCAACTGTCGGCGTCGATTGCAGAAGAGTCATGCTTTGCCCGCCATTGCAGAAGCTCGCCCGGCGAGAACGGATGCGTCGTGAGATGAACGAACTCATCGCGTGCCTTGCGCTCCTCCAGGGGACACAACTCGCGTGCGGTCGCTTCATCGGGCAACTGCCAGCGATAGCCTTCCACAGAGAGCGGGTTGTAGCCGTCGGCCTGAATGAGTTCCGCAAAGGCGAGAATTTCCAGGGCACCGGATTCGGGATAGAACCAGGGATCGTGACGGCGATTCTGCAGGATGTCACGGAAGTTGCCCGCGCCTTCCGAGTACGGGTGGGCCGGGACTTTGAAATCGTTGTAGTCGCGCTCGAGGTCGCCATGGCGGCGCGTATAGATGTGTACCGGTCGGGCGCCATTGCTCGACGGGAAGAGATGCGGAATGCCTCCGCGCAGCAGATTGTCGAGGAAGTTCTGGCGCAAGTAGCCATTGAGTTCCTTGGATGCCGTGCGCGCATACGCAGGACGGGTGATGTCCTGTACGAGCGCCTGGGCCTTGCTCTCCACCTGGTGCTGGAACTCTGGCCGGCTGTAGCTGGCGACAAACTCGTCGAGCATGCGCGTATTGGGTGCCAGACCGGCGTAGGCGACGAACTCGATTGTCTGCTCCGGGGCGAAATCCAGTTCTGCCATTGCCATGGCGCATGGCAGGCGATTCATCCAGGCCTGGTCGTCAGGACAGAATGTGCCATCCACAAAGCAATCGGGCTGCAGAAGATTGCTGCCCGGTGAGAAGAATGCATCCGGATCGACCGCAAGTTCCAAGGCCGTCGGATTGCCGTCTTCCTGCAACCAGGCGCCGTAGAAAACCGCCTCCTGCGTGGCTTCGACCTTGGCCTCGTCCTTCATGGACGTGGGCACGAGGTAAACGGCGCCGCCGGCCTTGTGCGGGGAGACGCGGATGAACCCTTCCGTAATACGGCGGAGGCGTTTCAGCGAAAAATCTGAAACGCCCGCGGGGATAATCAGGGGGAGGCCATCGGCCAGTCGAACCGATCGACGATGGGGACGGAGGTTTGTGATTCGAACACGCCGACAGAGTGCCGGGACGGGACTGTCCGTGACCGCGCAGTAGTCGACTTGCATGCGCCAGCCGGCAGTCTCATTCTCATCGATCAGGGTGACGGCATGCGGCTGAATGCGCATCGTGCGCACGCCCGATCGGCCATTCACGCAGTGATCGGCAAAGGGCTCGAAGCAGTTTCCGTCACCTTCGATCAGGAATGTCCGGAAGCCGTACAGGCTCGTCAGTTGATACGCCCAGGTCGCAGAGAAGAACTCTCCGATGGCGTGGTCTTTATCCTCGTAGCCGAAGGAGCAGACCGCCTGGCCGCGGTTGACGTACATGGCCCACAGTGGCGCGCCATGCAGTCCGCCGATGCCGGGGAGGAAACTCGAGAACGGCGGGACGCGGTCATAACCGCGGATTTCAAAGACGGAATCATCGAGTGCGGTCCATGTGGGTATTTCGGGCCCCAGTCCCTCGACGGGCAACTGCGCATCGGATTCAGTGGCGTTGCTCTGGCGGACTTCTGCGTCGATTCTGCTCATCATTCTGTCTGCCTTATTCTGTTCGGGCGGTTGACGGGGGACGGTGCAAATAGAGCGGAGGTTATCGATACCTGTCTTGGCGTTACCTCTGGTCTATTTGATTCTCCTATTGGTTGTCAAGAGCCTTTGCAGTGCTTTCCTCTCCGCGAGGTTATCGATAACAGAACATTGCCCGATGCCTCAGGTCAACAGCTTTCCGTGGACTTTTTTTGACCGGTCCGATTTTGATCTCCCGGAATCGCGATTTTGGCTAGCCTGCAGCGACCCGTGTCTCTACACTCGTGCTCGAATGGGGCGTATCACCTCTCCCCACCCTCAAATTTCAGTGGATTGGCGAACCATGGCAAAGACCAAAGGCACGAAGTCTCGGGCGGGAAAGCGGACTTTGGGTCAGTCAAACAGCGTATCGGCCGACGAAGTCGCCCGCTTGGCGGGCGTTTCTGTGATGACGGTGAGTCGGGCATTGCGCGGAACCGCGGGGGTCTCTCCCAAGACGCGCGATCGCATCGTCCAGATCGCGACGGAAATCGGCTATCAGCCCAGCCAGGCGGCGCGCAGCCTTCGCACGGGGAAGATCGAGACGATCGGATTCCTGATCTGGAGTCACGATGCCCTGCGCGGAACGTACCATTCGGATTCTCTTGCCGGAATCGACCACGTCGTTAGCGACCAGGGGTACAATGTCTTGCTGACCGTTCCGCCGAAGCACGTCCGGACCGCCGATTACGCCAGACGTCTGGTTCATGAGCGACGCGTCGGCAGCCTTGTTCTGCAGGGCGCCCGCCTGTCACCGCAGGATCTGAAGGAGTTGGAGGCGGTCGAGGCGCCGAAAGTCTTCATCAACTACACCGGGAAGTTGTCGGCCAGGAAGCATCGGGCGAGCTGCATTGGATTCGATAATGCCGATGGCCTCGAGCAGGCTGTTCGCCACTTGGTGGCGCTGGGGCACGAACGCATCGCCTACATCGGCGGTACCCCCGGCGATCGCGATGCCATCGAGCGCGAGGCAGGCTACCGGTCCGCGATGAAAAAGCTGAAACTGCGTGTGAACGAGGACTGGGTCCGGCCGGGACACTTCTCACATGCCCTGGATGCCGGGCAGTCGCAAGGCGACTACTTGATCGCAGAGGGTGGCGCAGGACCGACGGCGATTGTGTGCGCATCGGACGAAATCGCATACGGCGTTCTTTCGAGTGCTCGGCGAGCGGGGCTGGAACTTCCGAGGCAGCTCTCCGTCGTTGGCTTCGACGACGACGTAGCAAGCGGATACGTGATTCCGCCGCTGACGACCTTGGCCCACAGCGGCTGGGAACTCGGGCAGCGGGCCGGCGAGGAGTTGATGCGTCAGATCACCGGCGACGATCCGCAGGAGGAAGTCGTCATCCTGAAGACGCGACTGGTCGTTCGAAGCTCAACCGCCGCGCCCGGCGCGCGCTGAAAGCGTTATCGATAAATCTCCATTGACGAATCGGCTCTCCCCATCGGAGGCTCGCTGAACGATCTCGGCGAGCAGCCTACGGGAGAGCTATCTCTATGGACACCCCACAAATTCAGTACGATTGCGACACCTCCTCCTACCGTTGCACCGAGAAGGAGTATCATGATCGCAGTCGTTCGTTTGGCAGCTTTATCGAAAACGGAAAAGCCTACCAAATCACGGACCGCGATACGCCTCGCCCCTGGCTGAACTACCTTTGCAACGAGAAGTTCGCCGCCTGCGTTTCCAACATCGGGTTGGGGTTCACGTGGCTGCACTCGTCGCTGCTGCGCGTGACGAAGTACGAGCACGAGATCGACTACTTGCCCCGTGAGTTCCAGGATGGCCGCGAGATTCTCCTCCGCGATGAGGAAAGCGGCCAGGAGTGGCAGGCCTTTCGAGACGCGGAGAACGTGGAGTGCATCCACAGGCCGGGAATGACCGAACTGCAGGCGACACACAATGGCGTGCGCGTTCACATGCAACTCTTCGTACCATCGGAGGATTGCGGAGAATGCTGGTGCCTCAGCATCGAGAACACCGGCAGCGCGACCCGTCGCCTGCGCCTTCGCCTCGAGCAGACATGGACGTTCGCGCGCTTTGGCATTCACACCGCAGAGGAGGGCATTCCGTACCTCTCGACCCCGGGCGAAGGCGTGCAGGCAGCATGTGAAGGAAGCGCCGTGACGGCGCGCGTCGACAATCCGGACTTGCCGCTTCCCCTATACGGAGTCTTCGTGTCCGCAGAGGACCTGCAGGCGGAGTGTATCGACCAGGTTGAGAAGCGCAAAGACGGGCGCACTTTCGTCTTCAACCTCTGCCGATTGGGCGGGCAATTGGAACTCGGTGGGGGAGAGGCGGCGACCTTTCACGTCTTTGCCGGCGCGGATTCGACCGAGGGGTTCATTGAAGGGATTCGATCGAAATACAGCGATCCTTCGACCTTCACATCGGAACGCGAGCGCGTACTGGAGGAGCGCAGGCTCTTAGAGGAGCGAATCGCCTGCACGCTGCCCGACAAGAATATCGAAGCCTTTCTGAACGTGTGGCTGAAGAATCAACTGTTCCTCACATTCCGCTTTGTCCGTAGTGGCTTCTTCGGATTCCGCGACACGCTGCAGGACACGTGGGGGTACTCCCTGCTCGATCCCGCGATGGCAAAGCGGTTTCTGCTGCGCACGTTGGCGCACGTCTGCGGGGATGGCGTTTGCCCGCGCAACTACTCGATCGTGGATGACCAGCACGACCTGCGCGCATTTATGGACTCCGGATCTTGGATCGCGATGGCACTCGTCGACTATATCAAAGAAACCGGCGATGTTGAAGTGCTCGACGAGAGAATTCCCTGGCTGGATTCTGACGATAAGACGCCCCTGATCGATCACGTCTGGGCAGCAATGGAACTGCTCTACAAGAATCGAGGTCGCTACGGCCTGTGCCTGACCGGAGACGGGGACTGGAACGATGCGCTGGAAGGCATCGGAAAAAGTGGGGACGCAGTCAGCGCGTGGCTGACCATGGCCGTGTTCCATGCACAGAACCTGATGGCGGAACTGTTCGACCACATCGGCGCCACGGAACGTGCCCAGGTCATGAAGACGCGATCCGCTGAACTGCGCGAGTGCCTCGAACACGCCTGGGACGGGCAATGGTACGTCTACGGATTCACCGGGTCTGGAGCTCCGATCGGCAGTCATAAGAACCGCGAGGGACGCATTCACCTGAACGCACAAACCTGGGCGATGTTCACTGGGCTGGCCAATGAAGAACGAATCGACAGCATGCGTGCTGCAATTCGCGAACAGCTCGAAACGCCTTATGGGCCAGCGCTCTTGGCGCCTCCTTACGTGGACGAAGCCGACGAAGTCGGGCGTATTGCCCGCCTCGAGCCAGGGACTTTCGAGAACGGCTCGATCTATCAACACGCCGTTGCGTTCGCGATCTATGCAGACTTCATTGCCGGCGATGGCGACGCGGGTGCGGATCTCTTTTCACGCTTGCTGCCGACAAACCCAGAGAACTTCGATGCGCGCCGCACCAGCGAACCGTACTGTACCGGCAACTACTACTGCGGCCCCTCGCACCCCCGCTGCGGCCAGAACTTCTTCACATGGTTCACCGGCAACGCCGCCTGGCTTCTGCGCGCGGGATTCGACCGAATGCTCGGACTGCAGGCCGACTTCGACGGTCTTCATGTCCGTCCCTGCGTGCCGCGGGATTGGGATCGATTCAGCGCCCGGCGCACCTTTCGCGGACAGGTCTATGAACTTCGCTACGAACGGACCGACGATACCCCGAGCCTCGAACTCGACGGTCGCCGCCTGCCGAACATGACGCTCCCCGCGCCCGATCGCATCACCGCCAAGGTCCGCCAGGTCCTCGTGAAGTACTGATCCCAAGCCGCGCTGGCCCCCTGCCGGCAAGGTGGAAACCCTTGACATCCGCCCCCCCGCGAGCCGATTCCAATCCCAGTCGAGCGGGAATAGCTCAGTTGGTAGAGCATCAGCTTCCCAAGCTGAGGGTCGCGGGTTCGAATCCCGTTTCCCGCTCCATTGATTTTCCTCAACTTACAGCTCATTTGGGGCACCTCGGAAGGCCTGAAACCAAGGCCTCTACTGACAGATACTGACATATTCTGACGATCTTGGGGTGTCAGGGTACGCCGGTCTCCGGTCAAAGCGCGTGTCCCGTCATGATTCCCGCCAGCCAGGGCGTAAGCCCGGAACACAGGTCTGATCACTCTCTTCGAGTAGAACCCCTCTTCTGGTCGGCGATCACTGATGTCGCCAGAGGATGCCCTTCCGCGAAGAAGGGCATCGTCCGAGGCACCATTGGGCTCCCCTTCTCCTGGGTGCAGGTCTTCATCGATGGTGATCTCCTCAATGAAGAGAATGCCCTCACGGTCTTCTCCCTGGGTGTGACCTCGGTAGTAGAAGACCTCTTACATGAAGAGATCTTCTTCCCGACCTTCTGCTGGATGATCATCTGTGCCGAAGAGAAGAAGGCGGGCTGGGAGGGCTGGAACACGCCCTTTCCCGAAGAATCCCCTTCAATTGCAGGGGTCTTCCAGGACCTTCATGGTGCGCCGCCTTCTGTGAAGGAGGACTTCCTTCGAGGAAGGGCTCCGGGGATCTGCGCCCGAGTGGAAGACCACTTTTGCGAAAAGCTCTTCTTCAACCGCATGCGGGTGAAGGTCTTCTTCCAGAAGGTCTCGAAGACCACCCCCAATGAAGGGGATGTCTTCATCCCGAAGATCATCATCACGAAGAAGAGGAGACGTGACTCTTCGGTAGAAGACCTCTTCCGCGGCTGGCCCAAGGATCGAGCAGAGAGTCAGATACACTGTTATTGTGGAGGCATCTCAAACAAGGAGAAGCCTCCATGGCAAAGACCTACCACCCCAAGTACTACGCCGAGCCCGTAAAGGGTACCGGCCACACCTACATCAACCCGAAGACCGGCGAGAAGAAGACGTGCAAGGGCGTCGCATGGTATCTGGACTTCAAGAATGCCGAAGGAAAACGCGAGCGGAAGAAGGTGCATGAAGGGCTCTGCACCTGCCCGCCCCGCCACAAGGGAGCTTGCCCGCATGAGCGTCTTGCCCAGGAAGCCCTTGCCGCTGTGCTGAATGCCTCTGGCTCGATCGAGGATACCCTGGCCGAAGCCGCGAAGGACCTGTCGATCGCGAACTTTGCCAATCGTCACCTTCACAAGGTCGAGTTGGGGAACAAGCACTGTGGGCGCAACAAGCAGAACGTCCGTCTCTCCATCGACACATTTGTGGAATTCTGCGACCGGTATGGCCTTGAATACCTCGACGAAATCAAGCGTGCGCACATCGAAGACTTCCGCGACGAGTTGGCTGCTCGTCGGAAGGCCAACGGCGACCCTTACAAGAGTCGCACGACGAACCGTTACCTTTGTGATGTGCGGGCGATGCTTTACAAGGCGCTGGATCAGGAACTGATCGACAAGAATCCCGCAGCATCGAAGGGTAGGAATGATGATCTGTTCCTTCCGGAGGACGACTCGAAGCCCATGACCATCTTCACTAAGGAAGAACTCCAGATTCTCCTGTCACTGGATGAAGAAGCTCTGAAGAAGCACTTCACCAAGAACTACCGGGTCGTTCGGGAAATGATTATCGTCTTCTATCGCACCGGCCTTCGCCTGGGAGAGCTGACGAACCTCACCTTTCATCAGGTCCGGTACAACCGCATCTACATCGAGCCGCATGACGGCTGGAAGCCGAAGTGGGGCATTCGGCGTCAGGTGCCCATGGATGAGACGGTTGCGGAATTGATCCGCGTTCGTAGGGAAGAGTTTCCCAGCGCGAAGTACGTTTTTGAAACTTCCTCGGGCACCAAGTTCGAGGAGAAGAATGTCAGGGATGACTTCAAGAAGCTCTTCGACTCCTTGGGAATTGTCGGCGATACAGGGGAAGGCGTCAGCACGCACTGCTTCCGCCACACGTATGCGACGACCTGCCTGAACGATGACGTGCCCATCACCACTGTCTCCCTTTGGCTTGGGCATCGTAATATTCAGATGACGATGAGGTACTTCCACAGGATCAAGGCTCTGACGGATTCCCAGATCAAGAAGGTGAAGTTCGTCGGATAAGCAGCAACTGAACTGCAAACCATCAACTCGGAGGCCTCTAGGATTCCCAGGGGGCCTTTACTTGTTTCGGAGGAAGCCGTTCTGGGCAAAGCGAAACTTGGACTTTGGCTGCACTTCTGAGGAAGTGGCCTGGCGGGCTTCCAGGTCTTCAACCCACTCACGTAGAAATCGCAGCGCTCTCTTTTTCTTACCCATTCCCTGATTGAGGTCGATCGCCTGTAGCTTCCCTGCCTCTACCATCTTTGTCACTTCTTTTGGCGATGATTTCAAGATTTCAGCGACTTGGGAGCGAGTGAGATAAGCGCTCTTCTCATCTGAAGTGGTTCTGTGCGCTCTTTGCTCCCCGCAGGAAGCCTCATCATAGAGACCTTGGACCAGATTGTCCACCTGCCGACCAGAGAAGAGGCCATCGATGGAAGTGGTCTTTGGGATGATCAATCGCAGAAGAGTGGCGGGAAGAAGCTCCTCCAACTCGTCCCTCGTGTAGAGCTTGTGCGGGTCGATTCTGGGACCGGAGGCGATCATGGTCAGGTACCTGGTGATTGAAGGTGCGATGGCCTTGGCGGCCACCACGTCCATCATCGCAGGCCCTAAACAGTTCTGACCGATGTTCGCTCTTCTTCAACCGGGCCCCGTGACCTTCATGAACAGCGCCTACAGTCAAGGGCCCACTCCTGCATCATCTCGGTGAACCAAGGGGCAGCCACACCTGTGGTACCGTGATGAAGGGAATGAAGGCGCACATGTGCAGCAGATACGCGCCTCTACTCGACAGCCCGCAAGAAAAGGAAGAAGGCCGAGACAGTGCCCCGGCCTTCCAATGGATGAACTGCTGTTCCAGCCGGATTCTACTGATCACGGAGGGCCTTGATAAGGTCGACGACCCTCACCCCATCTCCAAGCAGGCTGCTCATCGTTTCCTCAACCCGCTCCTCATCATCGTCTACCTCGTTGGCAAGGGCGCGAAAGAGAGCCTCCAGGAACCCTGACCAGTCGACGGGAACCTCCGGGCTACTCATGGTGGGCTCTTCACCAGGGGCCGCCAAGAAGTGATAGTTCCAGCCCGAAATGTAGGCCTCGCTGTCAGTTACGAAGATCTCGGCGTGGTGCCAGATGCAATGGAAGTCCTTCTTGATGACTCGCCCCATGGGAATAGGGGGACACGTATCCCAGTTGAGGTCGTAGACGAGGAGTTCTTCCCAATGGATGGGGTTGGAGTCGTCCCAGTTGTGCCACAGGTAGCGGGGTTCGCCACCCCAGTTGGTCCACTCCCGCGGATATTCGATGTCGATTACTGGGTACTGGCGCATCCCCTCGGTGATTTCCTCGGGATCAATGTTCCAGTTCGTGCTCTTGGATTCACTGTTCATTTCAGTGCTCCTAATTGAGATGTGGTCACCGAGGCAGCTCTGCCCGATGACTCTGAGGCCGTGTCTTGACCTCGATCCCACCATCTCACGCTCTTCACCTTCCTGCTCGATTGGGCACGGATAGCTATACAATGAAGACGCATATATGCAGCAGATCTGCATCACTAAAACAGCGTTTTCGCAGTCTACCCATCCCCAGATCGATCAGACGTGAAGTAGGCGAGGAGCTATAACAACGCGACCAATGGCACCCGGAGTAGGGAGAAGAAGAGAGTCAGGTTCATGGAACAGCTTCGAGGCAACGACGACTCTTGAACCGTCCCCTTACCTCTTGGCTGGCAGCGCTTACGACCCCGGAGAGATAGTCGGAAGTGCAAGACCATGAAGACGGAGATGAGCAGCAAATCTGCTTCTCCATCTTCCTGCTTCCGTGGGCTACTATTCCGGATTCAAAGTCCGCCTGGTCCGAAGAGCGACCAACAACCCCGACCAGGGAATCGATGAAGGGGGCCCTGAAACGAGATTCCTTATCTGCCCTACAGTGGAGCGAGGGTGCGCCCTCGCATTTCACGAGAAGGAGAATCCGACCATGGATTTTCAGACCCTGAAGCAAGACTACGACGAACAGCAGGAAGAGTTTCGCGATCTGGTTGTGGACGCGACCAACCTCCTCTTGGCAAAGGCCTTGGATCGCATCTCCGAGGAAGGTGAGGAGCGTCTCGAAGATCTCCTCGACCAGATGCGCACAATTGAGAAAGAGCAGGTCCGCATCCTCCCGGTGCTTATCAAGGAAAAGAAGCGCGAGTTGGATACCATCCAGAAGAACTTCGACGACGGGACTGAGGACTGGCTTGAAACCATGCTCAGCAGCATGGGAGTTGAGGAAGACCTCAACGAAATGCTGTGCCGTTTTGCCGAACTCAGGGCGGGTCAGGAAGTGACTCCCCCGCACCTGTAACAACGCTGAATCCCCCCCCCACTTGCAACGGATCGCCAGGCCCTTCGGGTCTGGCGATTCGCTTGATTAGAGTATTCGCTACGTTGATGCCACAAGGAGAACACTGAGATTCCAACACGCCCCGACGCCTGTAGTTCGAGGCTCAACATCCGGCATGCACGAGTACGAACGAATCTGCTCTCGACGTGAACAAGGAAACGTTGATTTCGACGTGCCGCGCTCGAAAAGGGAAAACTGTCAGGATCGCGAAATCATGCTCCCAACGTTACACGAGATGAAGCGCGAAGAGGTTCGACAATACGAAGCTTGCATGGGGAAGCACTTCTGGAATCGAGCCGGTCCCGTCAGGAACTCCATCCCGCAACACACAGATAGAGGGAGGGCAGCGCATCGACTCACCAAGAGATGCCCTACCCTGATATGAAGAGTGCCAGCGGGCCTTCGTCGCCCTTGGTCGGTCCCGGCGAGGGCCCGCTGGTGATCTCAGACAGGACTGACCAACATGACTACTGCATACAGCCTCCCGTATTGGTACCAACCAAAGGCCGCTCGCGACTACCTTCTTGAGATCTGCCATGGCGATGTCCGAACCATGCGTGGTCTCGCGCAAATCCTCTACGGTACATTCTGTCTCGATACGCACGAGAAAATCGCTCATGGCCTCCACATCGGAGTGGCGATCCCCTACACCGTCTGGCGTTCGATCGGCATCAGCCCTTACGATCTCGATGCCATCGGCCTGCTCCGCCCTGGATGGGAGCATTATGTTCAGGGAAACCTTGAGGCCGATGTCCAGGGGCAATGCCGCCGGTTCAAACTGGACAACACCTTCCTCATCAACTACTTGAGGCTCTGCTTGGAACACATGGACGAGAACTCGTGCGTCAACGTCATCGATGGCGAGAGCTACAAGACCAGGCGCTTTGAACGCTCACCGAAGGTAAAGAGGAGAAGTGGGCGGCCCATGCGCACCGGCAGAGCCAAGGTCAACTGGGCCGCGGGCTTGGCGAGAGCCTATGATCTTCTGCGCATTGCTGAAGCCCTGACCTCTCCCAGACACCGCGCACGCGCCATACAGGCGATCAGGTGTCTTCAGGGTATCCGGAGTCAGCCCAGCTTCCGGTTTAGCAGAAACGAACCGGGGATGGCCTCGTACATTCCAGTATACCATCGGGTGGAATGCGGTGGGCGCTGGTATGAGAAGGACAGTGGATTTCAGGGCCTCCCGGAGTGCATCAAGGCCGCTCTCTTGATCGGTACGGACCAGATCAACTCCGACCTCAAGAGCTGCCACATTGCAGCGGCAGTGGCTCTCGCGGGCGAGATCAACGCTCATGCCGGGTACCAAGAGCACTACCACCTCATGGTCAAAGGCCTTCAGGCCACAGACGCCGAAAAGGAGAGGGGCCTGTTCGGGGTACGTGATCTCCTGAAATTGAAGTCGGCCTACGACCGCATTGCTCAGGCCGCTGAGTTGCCGCGCAAGGTCGTGAAACGGTGCATTCTCGCCACGCTCTATGGTGCGAACACCGGGCCTGGACTCTGGCGCAGCAAAGACGGCAAGCGCAGTTCCGGAGCCATCATGGCAACACTCCTCGATCACCATCAGGACAACTACTGGGCCGCCCGGAAGAGCTACCACAGGCTCATGCCGCTCATGATTCACATCGTCGAGTTTGCCGGGACTCTGGAGGACACCATCAGCACAGTCATGGACGAACCTGCTTGGTGGCGCAGGAGCAGAGGCAAGCTCCGCCAAATGGTACAGGTGGGGTACGGATCACTGATCAACGCAGTCGGGAGCAGGATCGAGATCACCCTTCCTTCTACATCCAAGGAGGAAGATCGCAGGGCCATGTCACGTCGAGCCCTGTCACATATCCTGACAGGCATCGAACAGCACGCCATCGGTCATCTTCTTGACGTCCTCAAGGGCGAGGGCGTCACCGTCCTGCATCTGGAGCATGATGGCCTGGTGACCGACAGGGTCATCCCTCAAGTCTGCATCAAGTACATGATCAACAAGAGCCTCATGCCCGACTACATGCACCTGGAAGCGAAGCCCTTCGACCTTGAAACAGAGGACGATGTGGAGAACCTCGCAAAGCAAATCCGCCCGAGAGGGCAGTCAACATCACGAGGCACCAGGCCCCAAGGAGTCCAGGGCCCCAGGACCCCCGCCCCACTACGCTGTGGAGAAAATGATGACTCTTCAGTATTGTCTGCTGATTTTACTGGTCTTACAACAAAAGGGCGAGCGTCGCGAAATGGCAAATTGCTCTATGGAGAGAGAGGAAACCAGGCCCGATGAGATCGCTGAGAAGGGGGTGCAGCCCTTCCAAAGCACCTCGCCGGGATCGGTGCGGGTTGTCCATGCGACAAAGTCATGGTGCGGACGAAGCCAAGAAGACGACAACGCCGAGTTCCAAGATCCTTCGATGGGTCGGCCTCAGGGGCTACGAGCCTCACTTTGCGGAGATGATCATCTGCTCCTACCCAAGGGAGGCAGCGGTGACCGGAGTGGTCCATGTCATTCATGTTCCCTCAAGGAAGGGCAATCTTGATCCTGAATTCGGCATCCAAGTCTGCCACAACATACTCAAGAAAAGGGCTGACCTCGACCAACTCCGCTGACAGCGGACTCGGATCGGCCAGACATTGGCGAATCATCATGCGCTCAAGGTAGCCGCGAAAAAGATCGGCTACTTCATGAGGAAGAACCAATTCGAGGAAAGTCCTGGGGTCCGCACCCTCCGTCTCCTCGTTACAAAAGACCCAGCCGCCGCTGCTGCCCACCCCGAAATGGTACCAGCCCGCTGTCTTCCGGCCCTGGGAGTCTCGCTCCCGCAACGCCACAGGAACTTCCCTTCCCTCTTTGAGCAGCCGCTTGCGTTCATCAACCGCCGCTTCGCCTTCGAGTATGATGCCGACCATGCCTGTGGACTCCTTCAATGTTGTTTCACTAATCTACTCCATTGGTGCATGAAGTGAAGCACGAACGCACCCCCCGTCACTTTGAAGTGATCGAGATGTTCCTCGCCGATTCTCGCTAGGCTGGGGAGCAAGGCTTGTCGTGTAGCCGCCGAGATCAATGTCACCGGGGGTAAAGCATGACAACAACCGATGATCCGGGTGACACAAGGTGACCGCTAAGAGTAGAATCTGATTCTTCTGCTCCCGTTGGTCGGAAGACCGTTCCGAGCCCCCGATCTGATGCTGTCTGACAACCGCAATACTGACAATGACGAGCAAATGGGTGTCCATGACCGTCCACGAGAAGCGGTGGCTCCTTGAGAGTGAAAGGCGGGGATTGAGAGAGGGGACCGACACCCCCGAAGGCGTGCCGGTTCCCTCGGTCAGCATGTGGAGACTTCTGTGGATTTCATCGACCTCGATGAAATCCACAGAGGCGCGGACAACCAGCCTCTTGCTGGCCTACTTTCCACCTGCGTTGAGGGCTTCCCTGATGTGGGACCTGCCTTCGGCGGCCAACTCTGCAACCGTGCCAGGGCGACGCTTTTCCGTCCGCTGAACGTGTTCGTAGTAGTTGAGATACTCCCACCGGTAAGCGCCCTGCATGTAGCTCTCCGCCCACTGAAGATGCTCGTCCATCTCGATGAGTTCCATGGGATCGTTGTCGATGTTCCGGACCTCAACCTCGCCCCAGCACTTACGCTTGCTCACCGCGTGAAGGGCCATCGCCATGTCTTCGGTCGTGTCGTAGAACATGTTGTACCAGGCCTCTCCAATTTCCGAGGGACGGTAGTAGATGCGCACGTAACGAGGCAAACGCTGAGTCTCGCCAGCCTGTTGATCTCGAGGAGAGGGCTCGTTGATGGCGATGGCGGTGTTGATGATCTTGGGGTTGTTGCTTGCAGCACTCTTCATGGTGTCTGCTCCCTTGTGTGGAATTTCGGGGTACGAGATTGACCGAAGACGGTATTCTCGACCTCCAATCCCACAATAGCATGGCCTCCTGATCCTCTGACCGATCTTTGATTCACAAGGAATGATCAGAGTGGGCATGGTCTTCATTGCAGCAGATCCAGGCTCCAAAAGCCATGGGCACTTTGTACATGCAGCGAACGATCATCATCCCCAGTGAGACATGGAAGACGCAGATATGCGGCGGATGTGCGTCACCAAGCCTTGCCCTGCGTGGTGTTTACCAAACGAATGGGCTTGCACCCATTTTTCGCCTTCTTCACCGTTTTGAACAGGAAATAAACCGAAGAAGCCGGTATCCGCAGGGATACGACGGTAAAGGCTTGAACCGTGGAAAAAAGCGAACGCTGGGTCTCCGTGGAGGAGATTACCGAACACCTGGGTGTCTCGTCTGACACGGTTTATCGGTGGATATCCGAGAAGGAGATGCCCTGCGCCAGGGTCGGTAGAAGGTGGAAGTTCAAGGTTTCAGAAGTGGATTCTTGGGCAAGATCCGGCAAGGCCGCGGATCAAGACGAGGGTACGGAGGGAAGCGAAGAGGATTCACCTCGGAAGGGTGGGGCACGCTAAATGGATGTCTTCAACTTTCGCGACCAGCTCATCGAGGACTACAGCGGGTATATTCAGTCCTTTGTCCGGATCAAGGACGCCAGGATTCAGCAAGCCGTAGAGAAGAGCCTCGCGGATGGGGACCTCTGGCCCGACCCGCTGATCCAACTCAATCCTGGTTTCGAGCCGGGTGGAACTGTTGACGAGCTTGCCTCAGAGGGGCTGCTGCATTCCGAGTGCCGATCAATTTTCCGCCGCAAACCCACACCCAATGAGGATCGTGGCCCGATCACCTTCCACCGTCACCAAGTCGAAGGTATGCGAGCTGCGCGGCGCGAGGAGAGCTACGTCCTAACCACAGGCACGGGCTCAGGCAAGAGCCTGGCTTACATCACACCCATCGTGGACCATGTTCTTCGTCGTGGGAGTGGGCGTGGGGTACAGGCCATCATCGTTTACCCTATGAATGCCTTGGCAAACTCCCAGGAGCAGGAGCTGAGGAAGTTCCTCCACCACGGATACCCTGAGGGTCAACCGCCCGTGACTTTCAGGCGCTACACCGGCCAGGAGAAGGACGACGAACGACGAGCCATCCTGGACAACCCGCCAGACATCATCCTCACCAACTACGTAATGCTGGAGCTGATCCTGACGCGTCCCCAGGAGTCATCCATCGTCGAAGCGGCCAAGGGGCTGAGGTTTCTCGTTCTTGATGAACTCCACACATATCGAGGAAGACAAGGGTCCGACGTTTCCATGCTCGTGCGGAGGCTTCGAGATCGATGTGACGCCAAGGATCTCCTGTGTGTTGGAACATCTGCCACATTGGCAGTAGGCTCTTCTCTAAAGAAAAGTAAGGAGGAGGTGGCAAAGGTCGCTTCGACGCTCTTTGGCACGACCATCAAGCCGGGGAACGTCATTGGTGAGTCGCTCCGCAGGACCACACCAGAGCGCGACTTTGCCTCTGCGTCTGGGCGTGCCTCTCTTCTCTCCTCAGCTACTTCATGGGGTTCTGTCACACCTGCCTTCACAAGAGAGAGCTTCTGCGAAGACTCACTGGTTTGCTGGATCGAAGACACTTTCGGTCTGACCAAAGATACCGAGACCGGCATCTTGATCAGATCCACCCCACGGTCGCTCGATGGCGAGGCAGGAGCAGGAAGACAACTGGCTGAAATCACCGGCTGCGATGTTTCAATGTGCCGCTCAGCCATTCAGAGTGCTTTCATTGCCGGGAATACACTCCTGGATGAGTATGACCGACCCGTCTTCGCCTTTCGACTTCACCAGTTCGTCGCGAAGGGCGAGAGTGTCTATGCATCGCTTGAATCGACAAGCTCACGGTACATCACTGTCCACCCCCAGAAGCGAGTACCCATCGAAGGGCATGAGAACAAGCTCCTGCTGCCGCTGGCATTCTGTCGCGAATGTGGTCAGGACTACTACGTTGTGCGCCGCATCGAGATGGATGGAGGTGGTTTTCGCTACCTGGAGATGCAGTTCAACTCGGCTCTCGATGACAGCGACGGTGAGCCAGGGTACCTCTATCTCGATGAGCATGGAGTATGGCCCGACGATGATCCAGAGGCACTTGCCGACGTGGTTCCCGAAGAGTGGCTCGAGATCAAGAAGGGGAAGCGGGTCATCAAGTACAGCCGGAGGAAGCACCTTCCGAGAGTTATCCACGTGTCGCCGGAGGGGGTCGAAGGCCAAGGGGATCTTCGAGCCCTCTGGATTCCCGCACCGTTCAAGTTCTGCCTGAGCTGTAAGATTGCCTACAACGTTCGGCAGAAGTCCGACTACGGCAAGCTCTCCACTCTCGGTTCGGAAGGCCGGTCAACGGCGACGACCATTCTGGCCCTCGGTGCCGTCAGCCGCTTGAAGATCGACCAGGACCTCTCAGATGAGGCCAAGAAGCTCCTCAGCTTCACCGACAACCGCCAGGATGCTTCTCTCCAGGCAGGGCACTTCAACGACTTTGTGCTGGTGTCCCTGATCCGTGCAGCACTGCTGAGAGCCCTCACGATCGCTGGATCGGCGGGCATTCGCCATGAGGATCTTACGAACTCTGTCTATACGGCGCTCGGCCTCTCGCCGGAGTTCTACGCGCAGAACCCAACAGTCCGATTTGCGGCACGTGACGCCGTCGACCGGGCGCTCCGCGAGGTCATTGGGTATCACCTGTACAGAGACCTGCGCAGGGGATGGCGTGTGGTCGCTCCGAATCTGGAGCAATGCGGTCTGTTGCGCGTTGAGTATCAGAGCCTACGGCAAGCCTGCGAAGCCGAAGACATCTGGCAAGGAACTCATCAAGTGCTAGTCTCGGCATCGCCCGATGAGCGTCTCCTCGTTTGCAAGACATTGTTGGACTTCATTCGCCGCAGTCTCGCGATCAATGTGGACTACCTGAAGGCCTCTTACCAGGAGCGAATCCAGCAACAGAGCAGCCAAAACCTCATCGAACCCTGGTCCATTGATGAAGGCGAGAAGCTCGAACAGGCCCGGATGGTATACGCCCGACAGGGTGGCAATGACGATGATGGCGAGGCTGTAATCAATCTGTCTCCCCGCGGTGGGTTTGGTCAGTACCTTCGGCGCACAGGGCTCTTTACCTCAGGTCCGATCGGCAAAACAGAGGACACCGCTGCGATCATCTCGGACTTGCTGAAGGTCCTTTGTGACCAGGCAGGAATTCTCACACGTACGCCAGGTAACAAACACGATGGCTACCAGCTCTCTGCTGGGGCGATTCTCTGGTGTGTGGGTGATGGAGAAGAGGCTTTCCATGATCCGATCCGCGTTCCTCAACAGCCAGACGAAGGACTTCGCACCAACGAGTTTTTCGTCCGATTCTACCGAGAAGCAACCGAGCACCTCATCGGATTGGAAGCGCGAGAGCATACTGCCCAAGTGCAAGCGGATGAGAGGATTGATCGAGAGACACGGTTCCGGGGTGGCAATCTGCCGATCCTCTTCTGCTCACCTACCATGGAGCTGGGTGTCGACATCTCCGATTTGAATGTCGTGAACATGAGGAATGTGCCGCCCACGCCCGCGAACTACGCACAACGCAGTGGTCGGGCAGGTCGAAGCGGACAACCGGCCTTTGTCTACACATACTGCGCGACTGGCAGCCCGCATGATTCCTACTACTTCAAACGAGCAACCCAGATGGTGGCGGGTGCTGTCGCTCCTCCACAACTCGACGTCGCCAACGAAGACCTGGTACGGAGCCATGTCCAGGCCATCTGGCTGTCAGAGTCAGGGCTGGATCTTGGCAAGTCCCTCGCGGATGTTCTGGACGTAACAGGCGACACACCTTCCTTGGAGATACTCCCGAGCATCCGTGAAAGGCTCAACTCTCCGATTGTTCGCAACAAGGCCCGGCAACGGGCGCAGCGACTTCTGGACTCCGTCGCTGGGCAACTTGAAGACGCCGACTGGTACTCCCCGGACTGGCTTGAACGCGTGCTGAACGCCGTACCACAGCAGTTCGAGAACGCTTGCCAGCGTTGGAAGGGCCTTTACCGCGCCGCGCTCGATCAGATGGCGAGGCAGAACAAGGTCCGGCGCGATGCTTCACGACAGCAGGATTGGAGGGAGGCGGAGCGCCTCTACAACGAAGCGAAGCAGCAGCTATCCCTGCTCGTAGATACCAAGAACCTCGCCCAGTCCGATTTCTACTCGTATCGATACTTTGCCTCCGAGGGCTTCCTGCCTGGCTACAATTTCCCACGTCTTCCACTGTCGGCCTACATCCCTGGGCGGCGTGGCAAGAAGGGGCGCGAGGAGTTCCTCTCCCGTCCGCGCTTTCTGGCGATCTCCGAGTTCGGTCCTCGATCCTTCATATACCACGAGGGCTCGCGTTACCTGGTGAATCGCGTGATCCTGCCTGTTGAGCGTAGCGATGACGAGGGTGAAGTCACCCTCACCCGCCGGGCGAAGGTCTGCGAGACATGCGGCTACATCCATCCCCTCGGCAAGGAGCCCGGCCCCGAGAAGTGCGACCGTTGCGGCTCACACCTCGGGCGCTGCTACGACAATCTCTTCCGCATGCAGAGCGTTGTTGGAAAACGCCGCGATCGCATCAATTGTGATGAGGAAGAGCGGTTCCGGCTCGGCTACCAGATCATCTCCGGCGTTCGGTTTGCCGAGTATGGCGGAGTGAGATCCCGCAAGATGGCTGAGATGCGGAGCCCATCCGGAGAGCTGCTCGCATCCATCCAGTACGGCCAGGCTGCAACCCTCTGGCGGATGAACGTTGGTTGGTCACGTTTCAAGGACAGTGAGAAGCAGAAGGGCTTTCTCCTGGATACGGAGCGTGGCTACTGGGCCAAGGACTCCCGAGTCGTCGAGGACGATGAGGACGATCCGCTGACGCCAAAGGTTCAGAAGGTCATTCCCTACGTCGAGGACCGCCGGAACTGCGTCCTGATCGAACCCACTGGAGACTTGGGCGATGCCGTCATTGCCTCGCTCCAAGCTGCCATGAAGAGCGCAGTCCAGCAGGAGTATCATCTGGAAGACAACGAGCTGGCTGCCGAAGGACTACCCAGCGTCGGACAGCGTCGAGTCATCCTCCTCTACGAAGCTGCCGAAGGCGGCGCTGGCGCTCTGCGCCGATTGGTCGAAGATCGTTCAGCTCTCCCGAGAATTGCTGCACGCGCCTTGGAACTCTGCCATTTCGATCCCGCAAGCGGCGATGACCTAAAGCGTGCTCCGAACGCGAAGGAAGACTGTGCCATCGCCTGCTATGACTGTCTTCTCTCGTACTACAACCAGCGCGACCACGAACTTCTGGATCGCCATGCGATTCGCGATGTTCTGATGAAGTGGCAGAAATCCGAAATGTTTCTGAGCAGCGGGGAGCTGACGCGGACGCAGCATCTTGAGGCTCTCAAGCGCCACTGCGATTCCAAGCTCGAACGAGACTGGCTGGACCTCTTGGAAGCTCACCAACTGCGTCTCCCAAGCCATGCCCAGCACTTGATCGCGGAATGCCACACAAAGCCTGACTTCTTCTACGAAGACCAGTCGCTGGCCGTCTACATTGATGGGCCTCCGCACGACTTTCCTGAGCGCCAGAGCAGAGACAAGGACAAGCAGTCCGCCCTGGAAAACCACGGATTCTGGGTCCTTCGTTTCCATCATCAGGACGACTGGCGTCAGAAGCTCGCCGAGCATCCCGAGGTCTTCGGCAAGCTGGAGGATCGATCATGAGCGCTTTTGCGGTTGGTTCCCTGGTTTCGGCACGCGGACGGGAGTGGGTGGTGCTTCCATCGGAAGAGGATCTTGAGCTGCTCCCTGTGCGACCCCTCGGTGGCCGCGACGATGAGACGACAGCTCTCTTGCCTGCGTTGGAGGAAGTCACCCCCGCCTCTTTCGCACTACCAACAGCGGATCAACTGGGCGACCATCGATCTTGCTCATTGCTGCGCGATGCTCTTCGACTTGGTTTTCGCAACAGTGCCGGTCCCTTCCGATCCTTCGCCAGGATAGCCGTCGAGCCACGGCCTTACCAGCTTGTGCCCCTCCTGATGGCTTTGAAGCTCGATCCTGTACGCCTGCTCATTGCCGACGATCTTGGCGTTGGTAAGTCGATCGAAGCCGCGCTGATCGCCCGCGAACTTCTTGATCGTGGAGAGATCAGAAGGTCTGCCGTCCTCTGCCCTCCTCACCTCGCTGAGCAGTGGCAGGAAGAGCTTCGCAGCAAGTTCAACATCGATGCCCAGCTTGTTCTCTCCAGCACCGCGAACGCCCTGGAGAAGCGCTGCATGGCCCACCAGTCCATCTTCGAGGTGTACGACCACGTCGTCATCTCCATGGACTTCATCAAGCAGCGTGGCCGTAAGGACGAGTTCCTTCGCACCAGCCCCGATCTGCTCATCGTGGACGAGGCCCATACCTGCGCTTACTCGGGTGATACGCGAAGCGGACAGCACCTCCGCTGGGATTTGATCAACGAGCTTTCGCGCATACCCGAGAAGCACATCGTGCTGGTGACCGCGACGCCGCACACAGGCAAGGAAGAGAACTTCCGCTCCTTGCTCTGCCTTCTGGACTCCAGTTTCGCAAACCTTCCAGAGGATCTCTCAGGTCAGCGAAACGAAGCCCATCGTCGTCGTTTGGCCCAGCACTTTGTCCAGCGGCGCAGGGGCGACATCCTCAACTACATGGAAGCCGCGACGCACTTCCCCACGCGTCTGGAGAAGGAAGAGACCTACAAGCTTCATCCCGAGTACGCCCAGCTTTTCGACCGCGTCGTTGATTACGCTCGCGAGATCATTCATGTTCCCGGCGAAGCCGCTAACCGTCAGCGCATTCGTTGGTGGTCAGCGATCGCCCTGCTCAGATCGTTGGCATCCAGTCCCGCTTCCGCAGCGGCGAGCCTTCGGTCACGCGCAGGGTTTACCGGCGAAGAGTCCCAGGAAGAGATCGATGAGGCTGGTCGCCGACTGATCCTCGACGCGACCGAAGTCGAAGGTGCAGACACGACAGATTCGACCCCTGGCTCGGATGTCATGGAGATGCTGCCCGACTCGGCTCAGGACCGCCGTCGCCTTTTGGCCTTGGCGAAAGCAGCGGATGCACTGGCTGGAGAAAAAGACGAGAAGCTGAAGAAGGCAGCAAAGCTGCTGAAGAAACTCGTCAATGACGGCAGCCGCCCCATTGTCTTCTGTCGATTCATCCATACTGCGGAGTACGTTGCTGATCAACTTCGCTCAATGATGCCGAAAGCTGTCGAAGTCGCGGCGGTCACTGGCAGCATCCCACCCAGCGAGCGCGAAGAACGGATCCTCGAACTCTCGAAGAGCGACAAGCGGGTCCTGGTCTGCACGGACTGCCTTTCGGAAGGCATCAATCTACAGGATCACTTCGACGCGGTCTTCCACTACGATCTCGGATGGTCGCCAACCCGCCACGAGCAGCGCGAAGGAAGGGTAGATCGATACGGTCAGCCGAAGGATCAGGTCCACGTCGTCACGTACTACGGAACCGACACGAAGATCGACGGTATCGTGCTCGATGTTCTCATCAGAAAACATCAGACGATCAAGAGCACCCTCGGCATCTCGGTTCCCGTGCCTGCCGAAACGAACAAGGTGGTCGAGGCCATCTTCGAGGGACTCCTTCTCCGCGGTGCACGCGACTTCAACCCGGACCAGATGGAGCTTTTCGCGCCGGACGAGTTCGCCTCAGAGCGCGACGCCTTCCACAAGGAGTGGGTCAACGCCTCCGAGCGTGAGAAGCGCTCCCGCACGATGTTCGCACAGGAAGGCATCAAGGTGGACGAGGTCGCACGCGAACTCGAAGCTGCCCGTGAAGCCATTGGCTCCGGCACGCGCCTTCCCGAGTTCGTCACTGCGGCGATCGAATCAGTGGGAGGAACCGTCCGTATCAAGAACGACACCTACCACCTCGCCGTCGCTGAATCTCCCATCGAAGTGCGCGACCTTCTGCGCGAGTCCTTCGGTAGGAGCCTGAAGGCCACCGCGAAGTTCCAACTCCCCGTACCCGAAGGCACCCTTTACTTTCATCGAACTCACCGCGCCGTCGAAGCCATCGCCAACCACATCTTCACGACGGCTCTCGATCCTCTGACAACAAACGCCCCCGCACGTCGCGCTGGGGTGATCCGCACCCGCAGCGTCAGCGTTCGCACGACCCTGCTTTTGGTTCGCTTCCGATACCACATCCTCACCAAGCGCGGAGATGAGGAGTATCCCCTCCTCGCCGAAGACTGCCAGCTTGTTGCCTACCGGGGTGCTGCCGCCGATGCCGAATGGATGTCTGAAGAAGAAGCTTCCAACCTGCTCCATTCGATCCCCGACGCAGAACGCGAAGTCCCCTTCGGCCAGGCCAAGGCCATGATCAACAGCGTGATCGAAGGCTACGAGGCTCTCATTCCACACCTGAACCAGGTCGCCAACGAACGCGGCGACCAATTGCTCGACCAACACCGCCGCGTCCGCGATGCCGCCCGCCAGAAGGGTGTCACCTACCGCGTCGAACCTAACTTGCCCGCCGATGTTCTCGGCGTGTATGTGTACCTGCCATAAGGAGAACAGATCATGTCAGCAGGAACCCGGATGATCCTGGTTAGAAGTCATGGCCCAAATACACAAAGCGTTGGCACCGCATTGAAGATCGCCGTTGGTTATGCCAGAGACAACAATCTGGAGCACATCCTCTTGCTTGTCCCAACAAAAGGAAACGCCGCGACAACAATCGTTGGAAGCACGCTTGGCGAGGATTTCATCAAGGGGCTGTTGAAACAAGACTGCGTTGTCGAGGGCATCCGATTCTCGACCGAGAGCGTAAAGACCTTCTCAAAGTTCACAAGAGCCGACGTTGCCATCGGCTTTCACGTTGCCAAGGACGGCATTGACAAGGTTGTCGACTCGGAGCAACTTCGCGCCTTTGTCTTCGTCCCTTGGCTGAGTGACGAAGGGGAGGCGTTCGAGAAAACTTGGCAACCATCTGTTTTCGAGTCTGACGGAGCGCCTGCGGAGGGGGTTTCCCCCCTTCTGCTGACGCCTGCCTTAGAACAGGAACTGGAGAGCCTGACACGAATCGTCAACCTGTCCACAGGCATAGGGCATCCCTCGGACAAAAGGACCGCACAAGACAAGTTCAAGGCCCTGAAAAAGCAGGGAGTTGAGATAGATCCCGAAGCCGTTCGCGCATGGGCGGTGACTCATGGCTGGCAGTCGGACGACGCTGACGACCTCGCCAAGCTCGCTGCGAGGTACGCCAAGTAGACCCATGCGCTCCTCTGCCCGTTCCCTCTTCACCACCATCCGCACCGAAGGCGCGATCCTGCCTTCGGAGCTGCTGGAGCGTATTGCCAAGGGACGCGACTTCGAGGGGCTCACGCCTGACTCGTTCCACCTTCTCGCCGGGCAGAAGCTCAATGAGGTCATCGAGCGCTCCTGGAAGCAGGTTCTCGTCGCCTGGCGTGGGTTCAAGGAAGCCCGCGAGAAGTCCGGTGATCTCGATGCCACCGGCACCTCGCTCACCCGCGAGCGTTGGCTCTATCCCCTCTTCCAGGAACTCGGTTTCGGGCGCATGCCCGCCGAGCGCAAGGCACGTGAGATCGATGGCCGCGAATACTTCATCTCGCACTACTACGACCACGTGCCGATCCATCTGGTCGGTTACAAGATCCTGATCGACCGCCGCACGCCGGGCATTCCCGGCGCGGCCAAGACCGCCCCACACTCGCTCATTCAGGAATTCCTCAACCGCACCGAGGAACACCTCTGGGCCATCGTCTCCAATGGCCTGCGCCTGCGCCTGCTTCGCGACAACAAGAGCCTCACGCGCCAGGCCTACGTCGAGTTCGACTTGGAAGCCATGCTGGAGGGCGATGCCTTCGCCGACTTCCGCGTGCTGTGGCTGCTTTGCCATCAGTCCCGCTTCGAGGCCGAGAAGCCCACCGACTGCTGGCTGGAGAAATGGTCCAAGATCGCCAGCGAGCAAGGCGTCCGAGCCCTCGACAAGCTCCGTGGCGGCGTCGAGGAAGCCATCCGCGCCCTCGGCAAGGGCTTCCTCGCCCATCGGGCGAACCATCATCTACGCAGCAAGCTCCGCGACGGCCAGCTCGATCGCCAGGAATACTACCGCCAGCTCCTGCGCGTTGTGTACAGGCTGCTCTTCCTCTTCGTGGCCGAGGACCGCGATCTGCTTCTTCTCCCCGAACTCCAAGGCGATGAGCCCGACGACGCCAAACGCCAACGCCGCCTCGCCCGTGCCCGCTATCAACAGCACTACGGCACCCAGCGCCTTCGCTCCCTCTCACAGACCCTTCGCGGCACCAAGCACCCCGATCTGTGGCGCGGGCTCCAGCTCATCATGCGCGGCCTCGGACAGGAAGGCGGCATCCCCGCTCTCGCAGTGCCTGCGCTGGGGTCTTACCTTTGGTCCGAAGAAGCCTGCCCCGATCTGGCGGGCATGGGAGCGACACCCGCCGCCGACATCGCCAACGCCGATCTCCTGACAGCCGTTCGCGCCCTGGCCGTCATCGAAGTCGAAGGCCGCCGCACCGTCGTCAACTACGCCCACCTGCGCTCCGAGGAACTGGGCTCCGTCTACGAATCGCTGCTCGAACTCCACCCCCAGCTCAACGCTGAGGCTGGCACCTTCGATCTCCACTCCGCTGCGGGAAACGAACGCAAGACTACCGGCTCCTACTACACGCCCGACAGCCTGGTGCAGTGCCTACTCGATTCCGCGCTCGAACCCGTCATGGACGAGAAGGAATCTCTCGCAAAGAAGGCCGCGCAGAAGATCGCCAACGGCCAGTTCGAGCGAGACCGCTGGACTCCTGAGGAAATCGATCTCGTCGTACCACAAGGCGCAGATCCCCAGGAAGCCCTCGCCCTGCGCGTCGTGGAACTCGCCGAACTTTCCGCGACAGACCGCCTGCATGTCCTTGCCGAGGCCGCCCTTCTCGGCATGCGCGTCTGCGATCCCGCCTGCGGTTCCGGGCACTTCCTCATCGCGGCGGCGCACCGTATCGCCCGCCGTCTTGCTCGCGTCCGTACCGGCGATGAAGAACCCACGCCCGAAGCCCTCCAGCACGCCATGCGTGACGTGGTGGGGCGTTGTCTCTACGGCGTGGACATCAACGCCATGGCGCTCGAACTCGCCAAGGTCGCCCTCTGGATGGAGGCCATTGAACCGGGCAAGCCCCTCGGCTTCCTCGATGCCCACTTCCAATGCGGCAACGCGCTGCTGGGCACTACGCCCGATCTGATCGCGGGCGGGCTCCCCGATGGCGCGTTCACGGCCCTCACCGGCGACGACAAGAAGTTCGTCTCCGCCCTGAAGAAGCGAAACAAGCAGGAGCGCGAGGGAGCCCAGTCCGAGTTCCTCACGGCCACGGGAACCGCCATCCCCGTCGAGGTGCTGGACGAGCTTTCCAGAGAGGCCCAGGCCCTCTTCGAGGCCAACGCCGACAGCCTCGCCGACGTCCAGCGCATCGCCGCCAACTACGAGGTGTTTCGCCAGTCACCCGCCTTCCGCAGGGCGCGGTTCGTCGCCGACCTCTGGTGCGCCGCCTTCGTCTGGCCCAAGGTCGAACCGGACGAGTGGAAAGATCGCGTTCGAGAAGCCGACGAAAAGGGCCTGCCGCTGCCGGGTCCCCGCGATTACCCCGAGCCGCCCACCCACGACCTGATCCAGCGCTGCGCCCAGTATGCCGAGCCATGGAAACTGCTCAGCGACGCCCAGCGCGACATGCTCGACCGCCTCGCGGGCCAGTTCCGCTTCATCCAGTGGCATGTGCTCTTTGCCGACGTCTTCCGCACGGCGGCAGAGGGAGAGAAGGCGCAAGGCGGCTTCGACTGCATGCTGGGGAATCCGCCGTGGGAGCGCGTAAAGCTCCAGGAAAAGGAGTTCTTCGCCCAGCGCTGCCCCTCGGTTGCGGAAGCGGGATCTGCTTCGGAGCGTGAGAGAAGGATTGCCGATCTGAAGCGAACAGACGTCCTTCTCTTCTTTGAGTTCCAGGTCGCCCAAAGAGTTGCAGATGGGGCTTCCGCACTCCTCCGCGAAACCGGGAGGTATCCTCAGACCGGACGCGGAGATGTGAACACCTATGCGATTTTTGCGGAGTTGTTCTGCGAAAGTATCTCCGCCTTCGGATGCAGTGCGATTATCATACAGTCAGGAATTGCTACCGATTCTACCTACGGACCGTTCTTCAAGAACCTGATCTCAGAAAGTCGCTTGGTCTCGTTCTACGATTTCGAGAACAAGGGTATTTTCGCGGACGTAGATTCGCGTTTCAAGATCGCAGCGATGGTGGTGGCGGGAAAGTCCATCGTGGCTCAGAAGCCGTGGATGGTTTTCTTTGCACACTCCGTAGAAGAGACTCAAGAAGCGCGTCGTCGATTCACTCTGACCGCTGCTGACTTCGAGCTTCTCAATCCAGAGTCAGGTACCTGTCCGATTTTCAGAACCTCTGCTGATGCCGAACTGAACAAGAGATTGTACGAGAAAGGTACGTGCTTCAAGGAAAGTGTGTGGAGACCGCAGTTCTTCAAGAAGATGGTCGATTTTGGAATCCACAAGGACAGTATCCATTTTCTCTCTGAGCCGGATCTGGACGTCCTCGAAGGCTTGTACGAGGCAAAGTTCGTCCACCTTTTCAACCATCGGTACGCGACTTACCACGCTGTAGATACTGATGGCAGGGCAAAGGGGAATGCAAGAGAACTGACCAATCATGAGCGACTTGACCCTCTCTTTACTGTCGAGTCTCGGGCGTATGTGACGCCGCAGTTCTTTCACGATCGTATGTCAGGGCGCGACTGGGAAAAGAGCTGGCTACTTTCATTTCGAGACAAGGCGCGTTCGACCGATGAACGGACGGCGATCTTTTCTGTCCGTCCTTACCGGCCAAGCAGCGATACTCTACCATCACTCTTCTTCTCCTCCGCTGGGCATGAGTTCACTCTACTCCCAGGATGTGTCTCGTCGTACGCCTTTGACTATCTCGTCAGGCAAAAGGTAGGGGCGATCAATGTCGGAGCCTACATTCTGGAGCAGATTCCAATCATAGAGCCCACTCAGTTGTTCGGGATCAGCGTCGATAGAATTCTGAGGCCACATGTTCTGGAGCTTTCCTACACCGCTTGGGACCTCGAACCCTTCGCCCGCGACTGCGGCTACGACGGGCCGCCGTTCATCTGGGACGAGGAGCGGCGCTTCCAGATTCGCGCCGAACTCGACGCCGCCTTCTTCCACCTCTACCTCGGCACGCCCGAGGAGTGGACCCGCACCGGCTCGCCCGAACTCCTCGAAAGCTTCCCCACGCCCCGCCACGCCGTGGACTACATCATGGAGACCTTCCCCATCGTGAAGCGGAAGGACGAGAAGGCCCACGGCACCTACCGCACCAAGGAGGCGATTCTCGGCATCTACGACCAGATGGCCGAATCCATCCGCACCGGCCAGCCCTACAACACCGCCCTCACCCCACCCCCCGGCCCCCCAACCGACGCCGAAGGCAACTTCATCCCCATGGCCCAGTGGGACGTCCACAACTGGCCCAAGCACATCCACCCGCCGAAGGAGCAACAAGCATGAGTCTTAGATTCACAATGATCAGCCTGGAGAATTTCTGGTGCTTCGAGCGATTGGAGATGGCACTCGAACCGGATCTGACACTGCTCTTTGCCGAAAACGGCGGGGGAAAGACTGGGATCCTGACCGCGCTGGCAATGGGCATGGCGCTCTTCCAGCCACGGAGCCCGAAGGGTCTGAAGGGGAGCTTCGAGCGGGACATCCGCAAGGTAACGAGGGACGAACTCGGTGCCCGCGAACCGGCTGGCGATTGTTCACTCACGTGGTCGGCCGAATCTGCTTTGGGCTCGGCGACTTGGGGGCTCTCCTTGATGGCTGCGTCAGAGAGACGCTCTCTTGATATAGACAGTATCGGTCGCCTGATGAAGGCCATCCGAAGTCCTGGTGAACGATGGCCACTCTTCGCTTGGTACGGGACGGAGCGGCTGCGGGCTCGCTTGCACAGAGGGCGTCTTCCAACTACTTCGAATGACCGTTTGGACGCCTACAACGGCTCGCTCGATCCATCGCTTACCGAGGAACCCCTTCTCGATTGGCTCATGTCCCGAATGATTTCTGATGTTGGCCGGGACCGGAAAGGAGAGCCACAGCGGCGTCAAGATGACGTGGTGATGGAGGCGTTGGTGCGTGCGACACCGGGAGTGAAGAAGGCCTTTTTCGATGCTGTAGAGGGAGCGCCAATGCTGATCATGGACACCGGCAAAGCGGTTCCATGGCGCGAGCTTTCAGACGGTTATCACGTGTTCCTCTCGCTTGTGGCTGACATCGCCAGAAGGGCAGTTAGTCTAAATGATTTCGACGGCGAGAATGCCACTGATTTGGTGGAGGGCTTGGTATTGGTGGACGAGATCGATCTGCACCTGCATCCAAAGTGGCAGCGCACCGTGTTGCGCGGACTTCGTGCGGCGTTCCCGAAGCTACAGTTTGTCGTGTCGACCCACTCGCCCCAGGTTCTCAGTAGCGTTGAGAACAGGCAGGTTCGACATCTTGATAACGGGCGGTTGGTGCCAGGGCCGGTCACCGTGGAGGGGCGAGACACGAACGCAATTCTGCGGGACCACATGGAAACTGATGATCGCGACGAAGATGGAAAGCAGGAGCTGCGGGCACTCTACAGAGCACTCGACCATGGCAACAGAGATGAGTTTGAACGACTCCACACCCATCTTGTGCAAAAGTGGGGTGAACTGGACCCCGAACTTATCCGGGCAAAGGCCATGGTGGAGTGGGATGAGCAATGAGACGGATTCCCAGACCGTGGCCACCCCGGAATGTCCGGCGTGATGATGAAACAGCACAATCACTGTCCGATGCCAACAGGGCTTTCCAACGCGAGTTGAACGGCCGTACTTCGCCCGAAGAGAAGCGGGTGGTTGCAAGGAGCACCTTCGACGGCTTGGACAAGGAAAAGTTGAGAGCCGGGATGTACCCACCGCAGCGCAGCCTTTGCGCCTACTGTGAGGCGACTCTGTATGAAGGCAGGCATCCGGCCCCTCGGATCGACCACTGGATTCCCATAAGCCACGACCCGACTCAGGCTTTGCTTTGGAAAAACCTCTATCTTTCATGCCCCCGGCACGACACCTGTGATGGCGGAAAGCAAGAGACTGTCCCACAAGAAACGAACGGCACATTGTTGCCCTGGCCCTCTGACTTTGACTATCACGGGCACATCGGGTTCACGAGCCAGGGCGAAACTTACGTCAGAACTGATACTGGGTTGTCCGACAGCTTCCGAGAAGGATTGGCTGGTCTCATTGAGAAGCATGGGCTGCATCTCAATCACCCAACCTTGCGGGAAGCTCGTAAAGGTAAGATCGACGCGGAAAAGCGAAAGATCGCAAGGCGCTTTGATGGGCGAAACCTGACCTCAGAAGAAAGGGTCGCAGAGAAGGATGAGATCGCGTCGGCATACGAGGCCGAGGGGTGCTGGGTGGATTTCATCAGCGTTCGCCTCGCCTATCTCCGGAAGACTCTGGGTGTTGGACAACCAACCCCACCACCATGATGAAGCAGACCCCGTGTCCAGTCTCCTCGCCAGGAATCTCTGGAGCCCAACGTGTGGCCGCCAGAAACCGGGGCGATCACGCTGACCTACTTCATCTCCTCGCACTGAAGGCAGAGGCTGAGCGATGGAATGATGGAAACCTCACCAGCTCGCCGCTGAACGCGAAGGTTGATCTGAGGCGCGGGAAAGAGAAGCGGAAGGCCGAGCTTGAGAAGCAGCGAAACCAAAGCCTCTCCGGTTACACGAAGCGTCGCGAAGACCTGACGATGATCTTCGTCGCCCTGGTGAAGGACGTCGTCGGAGAGACGTTTCAGGGAAGGCTCCGAATTTCGGAGGAGGATCTCGCATTCGAGATCACCGAAGACGAAGGATTCCACAGCGAAGCCGTCGACACGCTGGCGAACCTGCTCGCCGACACAACGTCGATGCTCGCCAGCATCCAGGGCATCGGCGAACACCCGCGCTTTCTCCTACACGACAGCCCCCGTGAAGGCGACCTCGACCGCATGCTCTACGAGGGCTTCCTCGGCACGCTGCACGGCATCCACACCGCCTTCGGCGGAGAAGATGAAGCCCCCTTCCAGTACATCGTCACCACAACCACTACGCCTCCCAAGAAGGAGTCTGACTTGGTGAGAATGAAGCTCTGCTCCTGGCCGAGGGAAAAGATGCTGTTTGGGAGGACGCTGGGGAGGCAGTCGGAGACCGGGAGCCCCACAGACTTGTTTTCTGCACGTCCGAAGGAAGATCAAGGAGATGAAGATAATGCCGAGTGAATGGAGCAATCTCCGAACCTGGGACGGTTCTCAGCACGCCGCTTTTGAAGAGCTTGTCTGTCAGTTGGCTGGACAAGAGAAGCAGTTGCCTGACGGGACAGCTATTCCAACCGACGCTCGCTTCGTTCGCGTATCCCCACCCGATGCTGGCAAAGAGTGCTACTGGGAATTTCCTGACGGCTCCTACCATTGCTGGCAGGCTAAGTCTTTCGACCAGCTTGGCGATTCCCAGATCACACAACTGAAGGATTCTTTCTCAACAGCGCTTCAGAGGCACCCTACGATGAAGACTTTCGTCGTTGCGGTCCCGCTCGACCGAACAGACGAGCGGGACTCACAGGCTCCGGTTCCTGCGAAGAAACAGCGAGGCAGACCTCGGAAGTCTCAGATGGATCGGTGGACGGACTTCGTTGCCTGGTGTGAATCGGAATCCCTGAAGCAATCCAGGACCATTACCGTACATTACTGGGGGAAAAGTGAGATCTTCTCCCGACTTTCGCAGACGGAGCATGCCGGTAGGCGGACATTCTGGTTTGCCGCTCCTGACCTTGGTTTGGACCTGCTCGGACGTAAGCTTGATGCGGCCAAGATGATTGTAGGCAAACGGTACACGCCAGAAACGAACACGGAGGTGTCCATTGCCCATCAAATGCGAGCCTTTCGTTTTGACGATCGTATTGTCGATGGCATCCAAGAACGCGTGCGTGAAATCGCATTCAAGGTAGTTGACTTGTGCAGGCACCCTGAGCCGAGCCATAAGGACATCATTGAGAACGTCAGGAAGGCTACATCACTCCTTGAAAAGCAATCGGCAACACTCGAGATCAGTAACGCACCAACCACAGTCGATGAGATCTCACAGCACCTGATAGACATAAGAAAACTAATAGGCGACCTCTATGCGATTATTTCTACGGAAGCGGAACGCAAAGCTACCACTGCGAAGGAAACAAGAAGCAGAGAGTCCTACGACTATGACAGGTACAAATGTGACCAAGTCTACACCGCAACCAGGTCCTCGCAGGAGTGGATAGACAATGTCGTGTCAGCCTTGCTCAAGGGTGAGCCGTTACTCCTTGCCGGAGAGGCTGGGACAGGGAAGACGCATTTGTTCATCGATCAGTGCCAGGAGCACTTGATTTCAGGTGGAGGTGCCATTGTCCTATTCGGTCAGAAGGTTCAGTCCGACAGAACCATCGCCGATATACTTTGTAGAGAGTTGGAGCTTTCAAATCTCTCTCTGAGGGATCTCTTGGGCGTGCTGAATTCTTTCGGGCAAGCCTCAGGAAAGCCATTTCTGGTTTTTATAGACGCTCTCAACGAGTCCCCATTGCGAGACTCGATCTGGAATCAATACCTACCGGACTTATTGCTGGAAGTGCGGAATTTTCCATACGTTCGCATGGCAGTATCTATCCGGACAGATTTCATTCACCTTACGTTGACCCAGCAACTGATAGACTCCTTCGTATGGATGTCCCATCCCGGTTTTGAAGGCGTGGAATACGAAGCTGTCAAAGCATACTTCCAGCACTATGAAATCGACCTGACTACCCCGCCACTCAATCCCGAGTTCTCGAACCCCCTATTCTTGAAGATCTACTGCGAAGCGCTACACAGAGCTGGTATCAGGCTGTCCCCAGATGGGCTTGATGGTCTGTACTCAATCTTCAACATGCTGATAGATGAGATGAACGCAAAGATATCACGAGACCTGAGAATGCGGCCAGACCGGAAGCTGGTGAACAGGGCCTTGGACGAACTCGCTGGCAGGATGGGGCCAAGAAGGTTCCTCCCTGAAGCGGAAGCGATTGAAGTGGTGGAGACCATCTACAAGGGAGCAAACGATGATCAAAGCCTGTACTACAGCATGATCAGTGAGGGTCTGCTCACACAGGTTGTAGGTTATGGCGAAGATGGCAATGCTGATCACACCAACATCGCGATGTCATTTGATCGGTTTACAGATCTCGTGAAGGCAATGAGCATTGTGCCCAAAGAATGGAGTGATGAAAGCAGGGCATCACTTAGACTTGATATAGAGCGTCTTCTTGGGGACGACCATACTGCCTATCTGTACGGATCGCTCCTTTCAGCGTTGAGCCTGGTCCTGCCTGAGCGCCATCCAGGAGTCGAAGTCATCGATGTACTCACTACTTCTCACGATAGAGTCCGCTTCTTGATCGGCCCCTTTCTTTACTCGGTAATCTGGAGAACTGCCGAAGCGATGAGTGAGAGGACGGTTGAACTTTGGGGGAGCATCACGAAGCGAAAGCAAGAAGACGTTTTCGACGACCTTCTTCTGATGGCTATCCGACAGAACCATCCTTTGAATGCCCTAGCATTGGACCAGATGCTAATTCCGATGAGTATGCATGACAGAGACGTAGCGTGGTCCAACTCGATAGATCGACTTTGGGGTGGTCTTGTAGAAGTCGATGGTTACGAACGGCGGGCGATCCATCGGCTCGTGGATTGGGCACTTCAACATCCCGACCCCTCAAGAATCCCAGATGACGTCAGACTCTTGTGGGCCATTGCGCTATCTTGGATGTTCAGCACCTCGAACCGTATCGCACGAGATTTCGCTACCAAGTAACCGTCCTGTGAGGCACACGCTTGGAAGTGCTTGCGCCGGTGGAGAGCGCTG
>JAHLLQ010000006.1:300000-406379 GCA_020444065.1 bacterium
CACGCTCCATCATGGTCGAATCTGGCCGATCCAGAGTGGACTCTCGGACTTCGTCTTTGAAGATCCGCTGCCGATCTCGGCAACCTCCGACGTCACAGTGACAAGCACTCGAGCCGCGACTTCCGACAACGCATCGGTTTCACAATCGGTGTCGGAGACTCACAGGCAAATCACCCGCCCATTCGACAGGGGCGAAGTAGAGATGGAACGCCGAGCAACATGGGCAGAAGAGACAAAACGAAACCTTGCTGCAACCGGACTGACGCCACACGCACCTGAGCTTCTGCAAACGGTCAGTTGCGCCAGTTGCCACAAGCACTGATGCAAGCGAATCGAGGGAACAGAGGATGAGAATCACTGCACTCGTGGTGGGATGCCTCTTGGCTGGCGCCGGGACTTGTTCCGCCGCCAACCAACCACCGAAGATCGAGGGATTTGTTGTCACGCCTGCCGTCTGGAGTGCCGGCGACGAGGTTCAAGTTCGTTGCCGCGCGACCGATCCGGAAGGGACGGACTTGACCTTCAGTTGGACAGCAGCCGACGGGACGATTCTCGAGGCCGAGCCTGGGGCCGACCGCATTCGTTGGGCTCTACCGGGCGAATCCGGGAACTTCATGGTGAAGGTCCAGATCGCGGATCGCTCGGGGAAGATGACGAACGCCGAGTTCCTTCTTCCAGTCGGACCGATTGCCGCACACGCGGCACTCGGCGGCATCGGCTTTGCCCCGGCGCGCATTGCGGTCACCGCGGACGAGACGCTCTGGGTAACCGATCCGATCGGAAACCGGGTCGCCCAATTCTCCAAGGGCAGCCTCAAGCTGGCCGAATTTCCGACGGGTCCTCAGCCCGTGGGACTGGCAGTGCTGGATAATGGAACGGTTGTTGTCGGTGAAGACGGCCTCGATCGAATCGCTCTCTATTCGCCCGATGGAACCTTCATCGACACACTCGGCAGCGGCATCGGAGAGATCGGACGCCCCACGGCGATCGCGGTGGATAACCAGTCGGGACGAATCTACGCCATCGACTCGGAATCCGCTCGGGTACGCGTCTTCACAACAAATGGAGATCCCGCAACGTCTTGGGGCGGGCACAGCCTCTTCGAGTATCCGGTCGACGTTGCCGTCAATCCGAATGCCGGCGAGGTTTATGTCGCCGATCAGCAGAAGCTTGAGATCTTCGCCTTCAGCCCGAGCGGAACGCTCTTGCGCCGATTCGGAACCGCCGGATATGCGCCGGGACAATTCGGACGCATCCAGGCACTGGAAGTTGATGGCCAGGGGCAGATCCTTGTTCTGGATTCCTACCAGAACCACATCCAGTTGCTGACTCCGACCGGAGATCACATCACAACGTTCGGCTACTTCGGGAACTGGCGTGGCAGCCTGGCAAACCCAATCGACCTGGGCGTCATTCCATCGGAACGCGTCTATGTGACATCCCCCGGAACCCAGACAATCCAGAGCTATCGATATTGGACATCAAGTCGCCTGTCCGGCGACGCGTGGACATTTGAATGATGCGAAAACTTGTTATCGTCTTCTCAGCCCTTTTGGTTCTCACCCTCCCGCAATGTCTCTATGCGCAGGCGGCACCGCATAACGTCGGATGCGCGGCCTGTCACCGCCAGACGTTGCAACCGTCCGCCGCCGGGACCCTAGCAACGGGGAACGCAGGGCTCTGCATCTCCTGTCACAATCCGACAGCAGTCGGTGGCGCGGTTTCTGTGCAAGCATCGCAGGCAGCCGAACCGGGCCAGTCGGGATCTTCTCACGCGTGGAATGTCGCGCCGATCAACGAGGAACTCGACACGCTCGCTCCGCAGATTGGAGCTGTCAGCGGTGCATTGCTTGATGGAATGATCGTCTGCAGCACTTGCCACGATCAACATTCGCATGACTCCGGCGAGCCATTTCTGCGCGCTTCGAATGATAATGACGAGCTGTGCCTCGACTGCCATCGTGCGCGAGACCTGGGCCGGTGGGTTGACGATCCCGCCGCCAACATCGGCAGCCATCCCGTGCGCGTCTCTATCGATCCCACCAATCAAGACATGCACCCGCCAGCCGATGGCGGCTACTACTTGCCATTGAAGGAAGAGGGGATTGTCTGCAGCACATGCCACTCGGTTCACAGAGGCTACTCGGATGAGACGCTGTGGTTCCACGCGACGGGCGGAGATGCAGAGAGAACTTCCGCCGTCGTCGATGGAGCCGGATGGACAACGGATACTCTTGTCGGTCGGGAGGCCACGTTTATCTCCAGTGGTGAGAACGACCGGGAGATTCGATCCATCATCGCGAACGATTCCGACACGCTCTGGTGGAATCTCCCGCTTCCGGTTGCGGTCGCCCCAGGCGATGGCATTGCTCTGGCTCAGCCAGGCGAGGGCGACGGGTATCTTCTGCGCGCCCCTAACGATGAAACTCTCTGTCAGGCCTGCCATTTGTATGAAGGACACCCGACGGGCGAACGGTTCAGTTGTCGAGACTGCCACGAACCACACGATACGACGAATATCCTTCTCGTTGCCGACGTGATCAACGGGCACGCAGTCGACTATTCCAGCAAGACTCCGCCCGACTTCATTCATGGCGCGCCCGATTACGACGGCGTTTGCGAGACTTGCCACACAAACACCCGCTACCATCGCAACAACTCCACGGGCAGCCACGATCACAACAATGGAACGGCCTGTACCGACTGCCATCTGCACTCTGAAGGATTCAAGGCAGAGTGCGGCACTTGCCACGCGGCAACGCCGGAAACACTCACGACCGGTTCGCATCCGATGCACTTCGCGGATAGCACTGGACCGGGGATCGCGACCTGTTCCGCGTGCCATGGCGAAGGAGCCGACACAGCGTCTCATGCAGGCCACAACAACGGCGTGGTGAACTTCAATGGCGTTGCCACCGAGTCGCTTGCCCAGACTTCCGCCTGTAATACCTGCCACAGTCCATCAGGGTTCTTCGACGGCGTAAACGATTCGAACGTCGGCGCGAAGGCCCTGTGGGCAACCGGCGCCTACTCCTCCCCCGGCGTGCTTTCCGCATCCGCAACCATGTGGTGCGAAGGATGTCACGATGACAACCCGCAAACGGTCGAGAATGAATCGTCGCTTGTGGATGGCGTATCTGCGCCGTCGCGGCTTGGCGACAACACAACGTTCGGATTCCTGGTCACCGGGCACGGTCGTTCCGGCTCGTCATATCCGGCCGAATCCTGGCAAGCCGAGAGCGATGCTGGGAATCCGCCTGGCGCATTGGACTGCACCGCGTGTCACGATGCATCGGCACCGCACTTCGACGGACAGCCCGGGAGCGTTGATCGACTTCGCAATGGGTTTGCGCCGGATCAGAACAACGATTCCTGCACGCAATGTCACAAGGAAGGCGAAGCCGCTTGGGGGCCGCCGGAGTACTTCGTCGATTCCGTCGGGTACGAGGCGTCCGAGCACGGTCGATTCCTTTGCACCGCCTGCCACGATGTCCACGGCGACTCCGGAACGGGAGCGGCCATGACAACCAGCGTGGAAGAGGAACTCTGCGCACGATGCCACAACGATGTCGTTCAGGCATTCGGTGGCCTAAGCCATCATGATATCGATGATGCCGAGCAGGCGGTGAACGGCTCGCGCATCGAATGCACGATGTGCCACAACCCGCACATCGCCAGTGAAACCAACCCACTGATTTCCTTGGATGACCCCACGAGCGGCTGGACTGCCGACACGCGCGGTTTCTGCCTGGTTTGTCACGATGGCGATCCGCCATCCGGCGTGGTTTACCCCGCCCAGGCCCCGGGGGCCAGTTGGGATCAGAGCGGCTACGAAGATCATCCGCACGACAACCCACAGTATTCCTGCGACGATTGCCATGGTCCGCATGGATCGACGAATCTCCTGCTCGTCAGGCCCGTGGTGAACGGCCGATCGGTTGTATTCACGAGCCGCGAGGCCGGCGGATTCACGAGTGGCGATCCTGACTACAACGGCATCTGCGAAGTCTGTCACACGCAGACGGCCTATCATCAGAACAACCCAGCAGGCGATCACACACACAACACCCAGGCTCCTTGCACAGCCTGTCACGCACACGAGCAGGAATTCACGGCGTCCTGCGGAAGCTGTCACGACGCCACGCCGGAGACGCTGAACACCGGCTCGCATGCGACTCACTTCGGGACTGAAATCGGCCCAGGCATTCAGTCCTGCGACGAGTGCCATGGCAATGGCGCGCAGTTCGGAATGCACGCCGGACACAACAATGGAACCGTGAACTTCCTTGAAGGTGCTCAGGCGGGCCTGACGAGTACGGCCGCTTGCGATTCCTGCCACAGTCCGGACGGAATCAGCGATGGCGTCAGTGAAGCCAAGGGCGCATGGGCAACCGGCGTGTACCTGGCTCCTGGAACGCTTCATCCGGCCCACGCCCGTTGGTGTCAGAGCTGCCACGACGACGATCCGGCAACAGCCGCGACGAATGAATCCGCAGTCATCGGAGGAGTCTACGCTCCTCCGGTCTACGGCGATTCCCAGACGTACGGTTATTATGTGACGGGACACGGCCGAAAGGATACGCGATTCCCCACGATGTCCTGGCAGTCCGAAGGAGCTAACGGAAATCCGGCGGCAAACATGGCCTGCAGTTGGTGCCACGATCTGACCGCCAAGCACATCGACGGTTCGGCCGGCACAGAGTTGCGCTTCAAGCCCGGGTTTGCTCCCGACCAGGACAACACGGGCTGCAACCAGTGCCATCGCGAAGGAGGCGCGGGCAACAGCCTGCCCACCTACTACACGCACTCGGCCGCTTACGAAGACTCTGCCCACGGCGGACTTCTTTGCACCGCCTGCCACGATCCTCACGGTCAGGGCGGTCCCGGTACCGCGATGTCACCGGAGATTGAGGAAGCTCTGTGCGCCGAATGTCACCAGAATGAGATGAACGAATTCGGCATGACCAACCATCACGACATTGATGATGCGGAACAAGCTACCAACGGTTCGCGCGTCGAATGCACGATGTGCCACAATCCCCACAACGGAACAAAGGGCGCCAGCCTGGCGAACCCGGACAATCCGACGCTGCCTTGGGGCGACGCCGGCATGCGCGAGTTCTGTCTCGCCTGTCACGATGCCCAGGCGCCGGATGCCGTGGAATTCCCGGCGACATCGCCCGGAACCGGATGGGATCAGACAGCCTTCATTGGAACACGCCACGACGTGACCTTGGGCGGCGACTGCACTCTCTGTCACAACGCTCATGGTTCAGATTCGCTGGCGACGCTGCGGGCCAACTACGCGGTGGCCGACTACACGAGTTCGTCCACTTCGGCCTACGCCCTGTGCTTCACGTGCCACGACTCTCAACAGATCCTGAATGGTGATGATGCGTTCCGCGAATACCACAAGAAGCACATCATTGAAGAGCGATCGCCGTGCATCGCGTGTCACAATGCGCATGCCCCGTATGATGCGAACGAGAGTGGACTGATTTACTTCGAATACGGCCTGAATCATGGGTTCAATATCTCGCTCACGACCGGCGGAACCACCTATACCCCATCAAGCGCCTTCCTCGATACAGGAGACGATCGCGGGCGCTGCTACCTGCGCTGCCACGGCGAAGGCCACAATGGAGAAAGCTACACGGGCTATCGAGTCACGACGGTAGATTGCCTGCAATGCCACCAGACGCAGCCGTAGTGGCGGACTGCCATGACAAGAGGCGCCCCCGAGTGCACGACCGATCGGACGATCGATAGCTCTCGGAAACGTCACCAGAAACACCGAAGCCGCCGAGTAACCCTCGGCGGCTTCGTATCAGTGCTTTGTCTTGAATGGCACGCCCGGAGGGATTCGAACCCCCGACCTCCTGATCCGTAGTCAGGCGCTCTAATCCAGCTGAGCTACGGGCGCGCAAAGTCTGTGGCGGCATCGCCGCAACAACGGTGGGGATAGTCTTCACATCGGCGGGTGCTGTCAAGGGCGAACCGCGGAGTTTTTTTGCTCCACGGATCCCTCTGATGCGCACAGATCAAAAAAGAACCAGTCTGGCTACATGGCGATGGCTGAATGTTTGCCATCTGAGCAATTCGGAGCACCAGCACGGTGGCTCGATTCCATCAGATCGCTTGAGCATGTTGCCTCTAACTCCATTCATCACAGCGCACAAGAAGCCGCTTGGACCGAGCTGTGGCATAATACTCAGTCTGGATGTCAGCTTGCAGAAAGGCTCGGGTGAACCAGGTCCCGACCTCACGACTCGGGGCTGCGATTTCACGACGCGAGGAGTCCTCACGAGCCATGAGACGTTTCTTTTCCCCGAAGTTCCTCACTCCCCTGCTGTTACTGGCGGCCCCGGTCGCGGCGTTTGCCCAGGAAGCTGTTCAGACGATCTCTGTCGAGCAATTCAACGAGCTGAACGCGAAAATCGCAGAGGCCCAGGTAGCTGGCGACAACGCCTGGATGCTTGTCTGCTGCGCGCTGGTGCTGATGATGACCGCGCCGGGCCTGATGATGTTCTACGGCGGACTGGTACGGTCGAAGAATGTCCTGTCGATCTGCATGCAGTGCGTGATGATGATGGGCATGGTGTCGATCCTGTGGGCCGTGTACGGCTACAGCATCGCGTTTGGCGAGGGAAACGCCTTCTTCGGCGGAACCCAGTACCTGTTCCTGAAGGGCGTTGGGATGGAGGTGCTGGATGGACTGACGATTCCGCACGCCACGTTTATGATGTTCCAGTTGATGTTTGCGATCATCACGCCGGCGCTGATCGTCGGCGCGTTTGCAGAGCGCTTCCGCTTCCGCGCGCTGGTCGCGTTCATGTTCCTGTGGGTGACGTTTATCTACTTCCCCCTGGCGCACATGGTGTGGGGGCCGGGTGGCTTCCTGAATGCCTTTGCGGTTGGGACTGGCCCGAACGTTCCGGCGCTGGACTTCGCCGGCGGCACGGTGGTGCACATCAGCTCGGGCATCTCGGCGCTCGTTTGCGCGATCTATCTCGGCAAGCGCGCCGGCTGGCCCAGCCAGCAGTTCATCCCCCACAGCCTGGTGCTGACGACAATCGGCACGGGACTGCTCTGGGTGGGCTGGTTCGGCTTCAACGCCGGCAGTGCACTGGCCAGCAACGGTTTGGCTTCAACCACGTTTGCAGCCACGCACTTCTCGGCAGCCGCCGCGGCGCTTTCCTGGTGTGCCGTGGAATGGCTGACGCGAGGCAAGCCGAGTCTCCTCGGCGCGCTCTCCGGCGCCGTCGCAGGGCTTGTCGCTGTCACTCCGGCGTCCGGTTTCGTGACGCCGATGGGTGGACTTCTGATCGGTCTGATTGCCGGCGTCGTGTGCTGGTTCTTCGTGACGAAGGTGAAGGAGAAACTTGGCTACGATGATTCGCTGGACGTCTTTGGTGTGCATGGAATCGGCGGAACCCTCGGCGCGATTCTGACCGGCATCTTCGCGACGAAGGCGATCAACCCGGCATTTGGTGAAGGCCCTGTCGGCGCAATCGATGGCAACTGGGGTCAAGTGTTGAACCAGATCATCGCCGTGGGAGTCACCTACGCGATCGCGATCGCCGGAACGTTCATCATTCTGCTGGTCGTGGACAAGACGCTCGGTGTTCGGGCGTCGGTGGATCAGCAGGAGGTCGGCATGGACATCGCCGATCACGGCGAGTCCGGCTACCACGGAATTGCTGCGTAGCTCGCGGCTTAGCACAGCGCACTTTCGGGCCGGTCGGTTTACTCCGACCGGCCCGTTGTTTTTGGGCGACAACCAAAAAGCCAGCGCATCTCTGAAAGGTGCCAATTGACGAATTGGCTGCCGGCGGGAATCACAAACTGGACGAACATCCAATCAACAAGGAGAATGCATCATGGCGCCTCCCCCCGGTCCTGGACGTATCGGATGGCTGGATCTTACCGTTCCCAATGCAGTGGAGGTCAGGGACTTCTACCAGAAGGTCGTCGGATGGACGGTGGACGAAGTTCCCATGGGAGATTACAGCGACTTCAGCATGACCGCCGCGGACGGCGAATGCGTCGCCGGGATCTGTCACGCACAAGGATCCAACGCATCAATGCCGCCGGCCTGGATAGTCTACCTGATGGTGGAGGACCTGGATGCGAGCCTGGCGAGTGTTGCAGCCGGCGGCGGAAAGGTCCGTGTTCCCGAAAGGAGCGCGGGCGGTATGGGTCGCTTCGCAGTCGTCGAAGACCCCGCGGGGGCTGTCGTTGCCTTGTTCGAGGCTGCCAAGACCTGACTCAGTTGGGCTTTAGGTATGGATGAAGGCCCGGTGTGAACAACACTTGACACCAATGGATACACGAGTAAATTTTGTTCTCGGAAATGTAGGAGAAGGAGGGCCAAGTGAAGAAGGAGAGACTCCTGCGTGGCCCAATCTGGGCGGGGATGCTTGTCGTCCTCTGCTGGCTCGCAGCACCAGGGTCCTCAGGGCCAAGATCCGTTCTCAGCATTCCCACCAGCATCATCTCATATGGAGGGGGCACGGCCGTCTCTTCCGATTACTCGGCAACCTCATCCATCACATTAGTGGAATCGGCAGCGGGGTCCTCCTCGATGAGCTATTCCATCGGCGAGGATCCGGAAGTCGCGCCGTCATCGGTTCCTCATTGGTGGGTTTACTGATGCATTTCGTGTGATAACACCAGAGGAAAGGGAGAGAGATTCGGATGAAGCGTCTTTCGATTGCCTTGTGGGCACTTATTATCGTGCTTGGGCTTGGCGATGTCGCCAATGCGTCCGGCGTATTCAACTATCAGGGCCATCTAAACAGAGATGGGCACTCCTTCACCGGCACGGCGGACTTCTATTTCGCGATCTACCGCAAAGATGGATCCACAGACACATTCCTGTGGGTGAACGATGATGGCGATCTCTCAGTCCTTCCGCCCTCCTCCGGCGTCCCCGTGGATGTCGATGAGGGGCGCTTCTCGCTGGAGATCGGCGATACGTCCCTCCCGAATATGTCAGCCCTTCCTGCTGCCATCTTTGAAGATGACGCCCAACTCTTCATGCGTGTGTGGGTCGATGCCGGCGATGGAGTCCAACAGCTCTCGCCGGATAAGCGAGTTCATTTGGGTCCTGGATTCGGCTATGGAGATGAAGACGTCCTGACGATCTACGTCGATGGGATTTCGGGAGATGACTTGAACTCGGGTCTACGGCCAAACCGCGCCAAAAAGACCATCCAGGGTGGCATCGATGCATTGCCGCCGGTGATACACGGCGAAGCAATCGTGCAAATCGCCGATGGGATTTATGAGGAGGGAGTTGCAATTCACAGCGTGACGCTGACTGGGAATCTCGCCTCGCTGACCATTCAGAAGAATCCCGGAACGCCGGGAGATGTCGTCTTGCAGCCGGGAAGTTCGGGAGAAACAACGGGACTCGACATCGCGGGGACCGATCGACCCATCACTATCACCGGCTTGACAGTCCAGGGCTTCAGTTTCGCCGGCGTTCAGATTTCCAGATCCTCTGTCGATCTGGAAGACTGCACCATCAAGGACAACCTGGGAGCTACTGGATGGGGAATCTACGCGCTGCGAGGTGCTTCGGCTTCCTTGAAGAACTGTACTCTGGACAACAATCACATGGGCATTTACGCCGATCACTTCTGCGATATCGGGCTCTACGACACCACCATCTCCAACTCCGAAGACACCGGTGTTTATGCCCGATTCTCGACCGTGTTGCACACGAATACGGCGACGATTCAGAACTCCGGGGGTGATGGAATCTATCTTTGGATGAATTCCAATGCGGACCTTCGGTACACGACCCTCCAGGGCAATGCGGGAGCTGGGCTGCGTGGTACGAAGCAGTCCTGTGCGATGTTGATCGAAGTTGATTCCATTCAAAACGGAATTGGCATCTGGTCCGATCGGGGCAGTTATCTCTTTCTCGGAAATGACTCCCATTCGATCTCGAACAACACACTGGGCCTGCGAGCCATTCACCGCAGCACGATTGAATATTATGGAGGATCGGTCACCATCAGCGGAAACGGAACCAACTCTGAAGAAGATTCAACCAGCGTGATTCTGGTAAACTGACTCTGCCTCATGTTACCAGACGATCAATCCTGTAGGGAGACTTTGACATGAGAAGAGTGCGGATGAAACTCATACTCTTGCTGGCCATCGTTGTATTCATGGCGGATTTTGCTGCAGCGGCAAGTGTTTTCAACTACCAGGGCCACCTGAAAAAGGATGGGGCGAACTTCACCGGGACAGCGGACTTCTACTTCGCAATTTACCGAAAGGATGGTGCAACCGAGACCTTCCTTTGGGTCAATGACGATGGTGATCTGTCGGCCTTGCCTCCGGCCAGTGGCGTGCCTGTGACAGTGGAGGACGGCCACTTCTCGCTGGAGATCGGCGATACGTCCCTCCCGAATATGTCAGCCCTTCCTGCTGCCATCTTTGAAGATGACGCCCAACTCTTCATGCGTGTGTGGGTCGATGCCGGCGATGGAGTCCAACAGCTCTCGCCGGATAAGCGAGTTCATTTGGGTCCTGGATTCGGCTATGGAGATGAAGACGTCCTGACGATCTACGTCGATGGGATTTCGGGAGATGACTTGAACTCGGGTCTACGGCCAAACCGCGCCAAGAAGACCATCCAGGGTGGCATCGATGCATTGCCGCCGGTCATCAATGGCGAGTCGATTGTTCAGATTGCCGACGGGATTTACGAGGAGGGCGTATCTGTTTTCAACATTGCATTGGCAGGCAAGAACGCCTCGCTCCTGGTTCGGAAGGATCCTGATACACCGGGCGATGTGATCCTGCAGCCGGGCTCTACTGGCGCTGTTTATGGCTTTAGAATCGCTGGAGTTCCACAGACAATCTCCTTCAAAGGTCTAACGATTCAGGGCTATACATCCGCCGGGATGATGGTGGACGCCTCGCGGGTTGCCGTAGAAGATTGCACGTTCCAGGACAACGTTGGTGCCTACGGACGATGCGGCATCTATGCTCTGAAGGCGTCTTCAATCGACCTGTTGGATTGCACATTGGACAATAACCAGGAGGGCATTCGTGGACTCCACAATTCCTATGTCCGGGTACGCAATTCAACGGTCACCAACTCGCAGGACACAGGCGTCCGCGTTGGCTATTCCACCTACTTCTACATGGAGAATTGCACGATTGATGGAGCCACCAATCATGGCATCTACCTGAATGACAACGCCTCCGCGGACATTCGGGATACAACTGTGAGAGGCTGCGGGCTGGCGGGTCTTAACTGCATCACAAACTCCTATGCCATGCTGATCCGAATCACCAGCGATGGTAATAAGTATGGCATCTGGAGCGATCGTGGCGGATACGTGATGATGGGAAGCAACAACCACCAGATTCTGAACAACGACATCGGCCTCTACGCAATCCACCGGAGTACGATCGAGTACTACCTGGGTACAGTGACGCTTGGCGGCAACAGCGCCGACGAGTCCGTTGCTTCGAGCGGGCTGATTATCAAGAACTGAAATCGGGGCAAAAGGTACTCAGGTAAGGCATAACCTGCACGGCTCTTGACAGTGCTCCTGCACGGCGGTCTAATTCTGGCACGACCCATGCAGAGTTGGGCCGTGCCAAGTGTTTTTGCCCTGACGCCTGCCAAACTCCGAAGTGGCCGGCGAGGTCTGATCGGGTGACAATGCGAGTCTTTTGCGGAAGGTAAACAAGTATGAATCTCTGGAAACGCGCCCCGAAGTCGGATCGCTTCTTCTTCGTTTCAGCGGTCGGATTGCTGGTGCTCTCTCTCCTGCTCGTCGGATTGCGGGACTCTCAGATCCGCGCCGCCAGCGAAGACGAGGAGTTCTACCGCTTCGTCGATCTGGCCGCCGAGGTCTACACCGAGATCCAGACCAAGTACGTGGATGACGTGGAACCCCGGAAGGTGCTGGAAGGCGCCGTTGCGGGCATGTTCACGGCCCTTGATGAGCACAGCCAGTACCTGAATCCGGATATGCTAAAGTCACTCGAGAAAGACACGTCCGGCGAATTCAGCGGAATCGGCATCCACATCACGACTCGCCAGGGCCTGCTGACGGTCATCGCGCCGATCCCGGGTACGCCTGCGGCCGAGGCTGGTATTCAGCCTTGGGACCGCATTATCGAGATCGAAGGCGAGAGCACCGAGGGCCTGGCTTTGAACGATGCCGTCAAGAAGTTGACCGGCCCGGCCGGTACGTCGGTGACCTTCAAAGTCTATCGCCAGGGCGAGATGGAGCCGCTCGAGTTCACGCTGACCCGCGCGAACGTCGAAGTCGACAGCGTTTATCACAAGATGATGGAAGACAACATCGGCTACGTCCGCCTGACCCGATTCAGTGAGAAGACGTCGCGCGAACTGCGCCGCGCCTTGCTGGACATGAAGGGCCAGGGCATGGAAGGCCTCGTCCTGGATCTCCGCTTCAACTCCGGCGGCCTGCTGCGCGAAGCCATCGACGTTTCCGACTTCTTCGTCGACAAGGGCGAGATGATCGTCTCAACGAAAGGTCGCCTGAAGAGCCAGAACCGCGAGTACCGCGCGGTCGCTGACCCGATCGTCAATGTTCCCATGTTCGTACTGGTCAATGAAGGCAGCGCCTCGGCAAGTGAGATCGTCGCCGGCGCCATCCAGGATCATAAGATCGGCGTCATCATCGGGCCGTCTGGAAAGAACACGTTCGGCAAGGGCTCCGTCCAGACAATCGGCGGACTGACACACTCGATGGTCGATGACGAGAACGGCAACCCAATGGAGAGCGCGCTGCGCCTGACGACGGCGAAGTACTACACGCCCTCCGGCCGCACGATCCACCACATCGGAATCACTCCGGATATCGGCGTTCCCCTGCCAAAGAATCATGAGATCGAGCTGGCCCGCCACGGTCTGCTCGGCGACGTTTCCACCGGCGAAGACTACCGCGTTCCGGATCCGGAAGAGACCGAAGAGACTCAGGATGAGACGGCGCCGAGCGTCGACCTGCAGATCGAGGAGAAGGAAGAGATCGACGAGTCCGATCCCAATCACAAGTTCTACCAGGTCGAGAAGCCCGAGCTTATGGAAGAAGACGATTTCGTCGACATCCAGTTGCAGGAAGCCCTGAAGCAGATGAAGATCTACATGATCCTTCGCAACACGGGCACCGGCGGAGCCGTCCCGACCATCGCCAGCAGCACCGAGAACGATGAGTTCAGCATGGCCCACTGACGGCCGCAGACAAGAATCCGCAATTCAATCCGCCCCCGGTTCGCCGGGGGCGGACTCTATTCGATGTCCCAGTTGAAGAGCTCGGCAAGGCGCCGTTCGTAGGCTTCCTGCTCGCCGAGGAGGCGATCGCGTTTCTTACCCTGGATATGGGAGCGACGGGTGGTTTTGACGATCCGCGAGCTCAGCTTCTCGAACGCCATCAGCCGCTGCATCAAGTCGAAGCCCGGCTGCCAATGGTCGCGTGGGGATCCGCCGGCGCCCCGGTACTCCTGCGCAAACTCGTCGAAGAGCCCAAGGGGCGCCAGCCACTTCGAGACACCGACCAGGTCCTCGGCCGGAAGGCCGTAATGGACGGTCCCGAAGTCGATCCAGGTGATCCCACCGGATTCGTCGATGAACAGGTTGTCGGGATTGATGTCGCCATGCACGAGGGTCGGTGTCTCAAAGCGATGGCTGCGCAGGAGATGCTCCGTCCCCTTGAGCCCTTCGACGACCTGAGAATCGCTCAGCAGATTCGTGTTCCCGGGGATGCGTCGGCGGAATTTGGCAAGTCTCCCCTGCCAGAATTCTTTGGGATCCTCGCCCTCGTTCTCTGGACACCAGGGCTTCCCCCAGCGCGCTCCCGTCCGGCTGTGGAGTTGCGCCAGTTCCCCCGCCCAACGTTTCAGCAGATCGAGGCCGATCGCATCGAGGTCCTCGGCTGGCTGGCCGGGCGCCGCGCGCTCGACAACCAGCGCGAGCCGGTACCGCCGCAGCGTCCGCCAGGATTCGTCCGTCAGGAGCAGTTCGGGAACTCGCAGGCACGCCTCTCTGAAGAGCTCCGAGGCATGGCGATGCTCCCCCGCCGGGCGCACCCGAAGGTCATAAGGCCAGGCTCGGGCGTAGAGGACCCCAAGCTCCGGATGCTCCCAGCGGCGAACAATAGCATTGCGTCCTGTCCCCACCTTGGCGATGACGCCGGGCGTTCGCGGCGAGACCCGATGACCGGCCACGGGCTCGTGGAGCAGGTACTCCTGAAGCCGCGCGCCGAGTTGACGGGCGGAAACGGGCCGGAAGGCGGCCTTTGTCAGGGTCTCTTTCAGGCGCAGCAAGGACATTGGAGGAGCTTGAGAGAAGGCGGGGCCGGGGTCAAGAGCGCCGAAGATCGGGCTCTATCGATGAGATCAGACGCCAGGCGCGCCGCGATAGCCGTCAATCCGCTGGCAGGAATCTTGTTTCCTGGTCTTCCGAGCGCAATGGTGTGTGGTCAGAGTCGCGGGGGGGCAGTTGGTGAGGAATCCCGTCCATCTGCAAGATTCCCTCGTTATCCCTGGTTTCACAGACCAGTCGTGGAAGCTCGACGGTCGCTTTGCCCTCGAAAATCATCTAAGGACATATAACGGCTTTGGGAAAGAAATCGGCACCAGAATCGGCGGATGTTCAGAAGCTATTTCGAATCGGCGTACTCGTCAGCGCCCGCGAGGCCCTCTCGCCTGAGCTCTGGCGTATCTCCGATATCAAGGGACGCATCGCCGAGCTTTCCCCCGTTTCACTCGGAACGACTCATCGTCAGGCGCCCCTGAACGATTTGCGCCGCTACCGCATCAAGACGACCGACCAGGTCTTCCGCGACGAAGACCTCGTCGAGGTGGTCGGGATTCGGAATCCACGCTCGAACGACCTTTACGAATACGAAGTGATGCACGATGGCCAGAAGGTCGTGGTGCGCGAGCACGAGCTGATGGTCCATGTGGGTTCGCGCGCCGTCGATCCGCTGGACCTGATGCGGAATCTGGATGCGGCCCCGGCCGCGATGGCGGATGCGCGCGTCGAGATGCTGGCCTCGTACTTCCGGGCAACGGCCCGCAGCCTCGGCATCGGCGGCTACACCGGTGCGCGAATGCTGCCCATCCCCCACCAGATCAGCGCAGCGCGCTACGCGCTCCTCTTCGGTCGCCCGCGGTTCCTGCTGGCCGACGAAGTAGGTCTCGGCAAGACGGTCGAAGCCGGTCTGATTATCCACACGCTGCAGAAATACTTCCCCAACTGGTACACGGCGATCTTCGTCCCCGAATCGCTGACGGTTCAGTGGGCCTTTGAGATGTACGGCAAATTCGGCAAGACGATCTATCGCCTGAGCGAAGACGATCAGTTCGACGACGGCTGGGAAGACGAGTTCGACGATCCGGGTATGATCCTGTCGCACGCCGAAGCCTCGCGTTACGGCAAACGACGGAAGCCGGAATTGCTGGTCGTCGACGAAGCTCATCAAGTTCTGCGCGACGAGAAGCAATACAAGGCGCTTCTCGAGATGAGTCGCCACGCCCACGCAGTGCTGCTGTTGACGGCGACGCCAACTTCCGACGACGGGCAGAATCTCGTCAAACTCCTTCGCCTCGTCGATCCCCAACACTTCGAGAAGTTCGATCCGAAGAGCCTGATGGCGTTGTTCGAAAAGCAGGGCTCGATCGAGTCTCTGCTGCGTCAGTTACGCGATCCGGCATCCGAGGGCAACGAGTTGGTCGAGAGTTGGAAGTCGCTCGGGATTCCGGATGAAGATCTGGATCGCATGTTCGGAACGCTGCTGGAAGAAAATGAAGAGCACCAGCACGAGCGCTACGAATTGGCATCCGCGCTGACCGATCGATTCTACCCCGGCTCGCGCATTCTGCGCTACCAGCGCAAGTTCCTCGCGATCGACAACGAGATGGCGGAACGCGTTGAGGAGCCGCTCGAGTACAAGGCGACGATGGAAGAGAAAGCGGTGCGCAAGGCAGTGCGGCACTTCCTCGATCTCGTTCGCGACGCAAAGAAGTCCGGAACGTCTGAGTGGCAAGACATCGCCGCGGTTCTTGTGCAGGCCAGCCACAGTTCGCCCCTTGCCGTCGATCAGTGGATTCAGGCCCGACGCGGAGAACTCGAGCCGCAGTCGGGTGTCAGCGCCGACCCGATTCGTCGAAACCTGGCGAAGTTGCAGGACACGGAGCCGTTGGAAGGCGAAGAGGACGCAGTTGCGACGCTCGACAAGGCCAATCAGCGCTGGCAACGCGCATCACGCTCTGTCGACATGAAGGGCAGGGCGTTGGCGCGCATGCCGCGCTACATGGAACTCGTGCAACAGGTGCAAGGATTTGTTGGCGGCGGCGAGCCATCGCGAGTTTTGATCTTTACGAGCTTCGAGTGCAATGTGCGGCCCCTCTACCTGCTGCTCAAAAAGGCACTCGGCGATGATGTTGAAGTCTTCTATCTGAGTGCGGAACTTGAATGGCGCGATCGCGAGAAGAGCGCGTTCGCCTTCCAGGAGCACGACGGACCGTGCGTGTTGGTCTCCGACGATCTGGGTGGCGAGGGACGCAACTTCCAGTTCGCCGATGCGCTGTTCCATTTCGACCTTCCGCTGGCGGCGTGGATCCTGGAACAACGAATCGGTCGCCTCGATCGCGTCGGCCGCGACGAGACGCTCGATGTGGATTCGCAGATCCTGTACGCGATCGATGAGCTCGACCAGGCGATCTACGAGTTCCAGCGCGATGGCGTCAGCGTCTTCAACGATTCGCTCGCGCCGATCGAAGACCTGATCGACAACATCACGCGGCGCATGATCACTGCAATGATTGACGAAGGAACCGACGGGATAGCCGACCTAGTCGATGAAGTGGCCGAGCAAGTCGATGAACGCCGTGAACGCGAAGCCTCCGAACTGATTACGCGTCGCGATCGTGGCGTGGAAGATGTTCGCAAGTTGGTTCCGTTGCTCGACGACACTACCGAGCTCACGGGTCTTCGCCGTGCCTCGGTGAAGTACGCCCGCCTGCTCGGATCGATGGTCGACGAGAGCGGCGATTGCACGACGATCACCGTCGGTGCGCATCACCCGTTGCATGCGATGCCGGGTGTTCTTTCCGAAATGCAGGGACACTTCCAGCGGCACGATGCCGTTCGTCATGAGCGGCGCGAGTTCTTCTCTGCCGGTCACCCATTCGTGCGGGCTCTGGCGCGGGGTGCTCTGGAAGACAGCGGCGATCGCGCAGCATTTATTCTGCGCGGCGGAATCGATCAGTCGATCTTCCACTTCTGGTTCCGCATGCACTTGCCGCCGGAGTTCCTCGAAAGTGTCCGTGCGCTGCCCGAAGACGTTCAACCTTCGCTGCTTTGCGCAGCCGCCGGCAGTTTCGGTACACGCATGTTGCGATTCTCGATGGACATGGAAGGCAATCTTGTCGAGCCGACGGAAGACAACGCAGAGCTCTTCCGCCCGTTCGGCAAAGACGATCTCTCCCTCGACGAAGGCCAGCAAATCTACGAGTACCTTCCGAAAGACTGGGCCGATTGCTGCACCTCGTGCTATGCGAAGGCAGAGGAACTGGCCGCGAAGGCCGCGGAAGACCTGCGGCTCGACCACATCGATGCATTCGAAGACGTGTTGTGCGAGGTGCTCACGCGTCACTTCGGCGTCGACCATCCGCTCGAAGCGCAAATCGACTCCGTGCTGTTTGTGCTCGAGGATCTGGTCGTCGAACTCGACTCCGTGCTGGCGGTCTTCCCGTCAGAAACGACATGACAAACGTTCTACTGATTCACTACGAAGTCCACATCCCCGCCGCCCAATCGTTGAAGGACAAGCGATCGGTCATCAAGAGCCTGACGCATCGACTGCGCACGACATACAACGTGTCGGTTGCCGAAGTCGACTACCAGGACAAGTGGCAACGCGCGACGCTCGCTGTCAGCGCCGTTTCCGCCCAACGCGATCACCTCGAAGAACTCAGCCGTCGCCTCGTCACCGAAATCGAATCGCGCCTCGATCTGGTGATCACCGGAATCGACGAAGAATGGCTGTGAGTTGTCCTGAATTGGCAAGACAGTTCTTCAGGGATCAAATGTCTCCCACTCATCGATGCCGGTCGCGGGGATGATATCGAAGATGTACGCCACACTCTCATATCCCTCGGGACCGTATGCGTAGGGCGCCCCAATTATCGCTCTGTTGCCAGATACGGAAAGGGCTTGGGCGGAGTCGTACGAGCGTCCGCCACCGGAGGGGAGGAGAATTGCCTGTTCCCGCCAGATCCCGCCCGAGCGTTTGAAGATCGAAGCGGAGCCCCCCCATCCATCCCCAACTGCAATAATTTCACCGGAGATCGAAATCGCGGTGCTGTCCGTACACCCGTATTGAATGCCCAGCACGGCCTCCTCGGTCCAGATTCCGGCTGATCGCACCATGACTGAGGCAAGTCCAAGTCCATCGCAGGAGAATGGGCCTTTTCCGACCACCGCCGTATTGCCGGAAACAGAAACGCCGGGAGCGAGTTCCAAAAACTCCTCTTCGTATATGATGGATTTGGCCTCCTGCGCCCAAACACCATTGTCGCGCGCAAAGATGTACGCGCCGACAAATGGTCCACCGGTCCCAACGATAGCAATGTCTTCGGAGATTGAAGTGGAGGCTCCGAAGCGACTCTCAGGGGTCGCTCCCTCGACCATCAGCTTTGCTTCCTCCTTCCAAGTGCCATCCGAGAGTACGAAGATGTACGCAGCACCGGATTGATCCTCGTCATGACTTGGTATGGGCGCCCCAACGATGGCTGTGTTTCCAGAAATCGAAACTGAAAGCCCAAATTCGCTCTCCTGATCGATGTCGGAGGGAACAAGCTTCGCCTGTTCGGTCCAGACATCGCCTGATCGCGAGAAGACATACGCGGCATCGAGGCTCTCCGATCCTATCAGAGCTGTGTCGCCCGAAAGTGAAACGGAGTAGCCAAAACCTCCTCGTTCATCGAGACCCTCCAGCAAAGCCTGCTGCGTCCAGATACCGTTCGGGCCTCGCCCGTAGATGTGAGCGGAACCTGCGAACAGGTACTCCCCGGCGGTGAAGTAGGGGGCTCCGACGATGGCCGTATCGCCGGAGATGGATACAGAATAACCAAATAAGCCACCGGCGGCTAACGTCGCGCCAAGGAACTTGACCTGCTGCGACCATTCGTCGCCGGAACGTCCAAAGACATAGACTGCGCTGTCGTCGGCGCGGGGATCATCTATTCCACTGGCGCCTGCCACAATGGCATCGCCCGATATAGAAACCGCTGTGACAAACCCCTCGGTGCCGTCAGAGGAGGACCTGAGCTTTGCCTGCTCCATCCAATCTCCCTCCGTCTTGCTGAAGACGTAGGCGGATCCGGGTCTAACGTCTCCATCTCGCTCTCCATGTGCTCCCACAACGATCGTTTGATTCGAGATTGACACCGACGTGCCGAATAAGTCGTTCGGCTCGGCATCAGAGGCTGACAGCTTGGCGTACTCTTTCCAATCCGTGCCGGTGCGCACAAATACGTAGGCGGACCCGCAATCCTCGCAATTGTCGCTATCAAGGTTGGCACCGACGACTGCGGTGTCGCCTGAGACTGAGACAGACCATCCGAAGTTGTCATCTGCCTCCTCGTCGGAAGCGGTGAGCTTGGCCTGTTCCGTCCACTCGCCGTCGGATCGGACGAAAACGTATGCGGAATTGGAGCCGCTCCCCCAAACCAGATCCCCGGGTGCTCCGACGATCATCGTATCGCCCGAAATCGAAATCGAGTGACCGAACCGCTCATACCAGAATCCATCTGAAGCACTCAGTCTCGCCGCTTCCGTCCACTCCTCTCCCGAGCGAGTGAACACGCGGACCGAGCCCGAGTTCATGCCATAGTCATCATCGTAGGGAATTCCGACCGCGATTGTATCTCCAGATATGGCAACCGAAGTAGCGAACAAATCATCTGGTCTTAATTCGGGTGCTTCCAAACGTCCTTGCTCTGTCCACTTCCCTTCCTTGCGCACGAAGACACTGGCCTGTCCAGGATTCGCTATCACCGCGGTATCTCCCGAAATCGAAACGGAAGAGCCAAAACCACCTCGGGTGGAAGCGCGAGGCATCTCCAGGTCTGCTTCGAGTTCCCAGACTCCTTGGTCGTCTCTCCGATATACTTTTGCCGATGCACTAAGGGGTGCCCCGGCAATGAAGGTGTCGCCATCGAGCGATACCGAGGCCCCCAATTCTCGAACGGCCGCTCCGAAACCCGGATTCTCAATCTTGGTTTCCGGTGGTTGCGCCAGACGCGAGAACACCTCCACTCGTTCCACATAGATCGAACGTCCAACATCCAGCCATTGACGCGATGGATTCGCGAGCAGGTCGAACGAGCAGAGCAGGTTTTCACCCACGCCAATGTTGGGTGGGAAGAATACTGTGTACTGCTTCGAGTCCCAAAACGTCGGGACAATTGCGGCCGTACCTGTCGCGGCAATGTTCGTGTATTGACTGGCTCGGAATAGCGATTCGTTCAGGCGTAGGCGAAATTCCGGAACCAGCGGCGGATCTTCGATGTCCGTCCCCACGGTGAACACGGCCCAGTACAGGCGGTTGGGTTCGATTGTCGGATTGTTCTCCGGATCGAGCGATGAACCCCAGAAACCGAACTGGAAATCCTCCGCTTCCGAAATACCAATGCCCAACCGTCCATTCGCCGAATCGTATGCGAACGTCGGTTCTGCAAATGCGCCGGGCATCGTAAACGATTCCCAGCCATCTTGACCGTCAATAAAGTCGTAAACGCGTTCGCTGCGCGCTCCGTCCATCAGCGTTTCGGCGAGGGGCTTCACTTCCACGCGATCCAGCATTACCTTCGCGGTGGCCGAGTCCTGCGGATAAAAATTGAGGAGATCGAAGTAGCACTGGAAGACTGAGTCGTTTGCCGAGGGCTGGAAGACCAGCGTGTAATCGCGAGCGTTCGGCGTCGGCGAGTACTTGCCGTCGTAGTGCGATTCGATTGAGAGCACTTCGGATTTGCCGCCAGTGCCGGAGGTCGTCCGCAATCGAATCTGCGGCACGCGCGTCGGCTCCTCCTCATCGGTCATCACGCGGAACGTCGCGGCGAAGACGGTGCTTCCCAACTCCCCAATCAGTTGTTGGGTATCCGTTCGTGTTGCGACAGATCCCGGTGCGACAACTTCGAAACCGGGCGACTGCCAAATGCCGACCTGATTCGTGTTGTCCGTCGCCGTCATGTCCAGCGTGCCCCGACCGGTGAACGTGTTGTCGAATACCGGCGAGGAAAACCCGGGATACCCGAACGGCTCCCAGCCTTCGCGGTTAGCGTAGAAATTAAACTCTGCTGTTTCCTGGGCGTTGGAGTGGTTTGGGGTGGCCAGAACTAGGAAAAGCGCAAGAGCAGCGGCCAAAGGCCGCACCAAGTGATACGTGATTCTCATTGCCAGTGTCTCCCTCAGTGATTCCCCGGCCAAGAAGAATCATGGCAATGGTATTTTACACGGGTCGGGAATTCAAGTGTAGACACGTCTGGCGTGACTAAAAAAGCGAACCGCCCGAGGACGAGGCCTTCGGGCGGTTCGCTTTCACGACGAGCGGGAGAGAATTCAGCTTTCGAGCGCCAGCGATCCAGTTGCGGGCTGTGCCGCGGGGGAAGGTGCCGGAGCGGTGCTCGTGGTCGGCACGAAAGCCGGGGCGCCAGTGCCCCAAGCGGGAGCCGGATAGGCTTCGTTGCCATGCTCGACGATGTCGAGACCGATGAGTTCTTCTTCTTCAGAGACTCGCAGCAGACCAAGCTTGCGGAGGGCGAAGAAGATCGTGAACGCCAGCGGGAACGTCCAGAGGAACGCCGCGCCAACGCCAATAGCCTGCACGCCCAGGCTGACGCCCGGATCGAAGACGCCAACGGCCAGGGTGCCCCAAGCGCCACAGACGCCGTGGACGCTGATCGCGCCGACGGGATCGTCGATCTTGAAGACCTTTTCGATTGTCAGGACGGAAACGACAACGATGACACCGGCAACGGCGCCGATGGCGATGGCTGCCAACGGTGAGACGTTCGCGCAGCCGGCGGTGATGCCGACGAGGCCGGCGAGTGCGCCGTTCAGCGTCATGCCCGTGTCGGGCTTCTTGAACTTGATCCAGCCGGTGATCATGGCGGCGATTGCGCCCGCGCCGGCGGCCAGAGTCGTAGTGGCGCAGATCCAGCCGATCGTGCGGTCGGCGCCGCTGGTGGTGGAGCCTGCGTTGAAGCCATACCAGCCGAACCAAAGGATGAACGTACCGGCTGCTGCGAGCGGCATTGAGTGACCAAGGATCGCCTGCGGCTTGCCCTTGATGAACTTGCCGATGCGCGGGCCAAGCACAATGGCGCCGGCCAGGGCAGCCCAGCCACCGACGCTATGCACGACGGTCGAGCCGGCGAAGTCGGTGAAGCCAAGGCCTTCGAGCCAACCCGCGCCGGCGTCGCCCAGGAGCAGACTGCCCCAGGCCCACTTGCCAAAGATCGGGTAGATGAACAGCGAAATCAGGAAGGAGTAGCACAAGTAGCCAACGAACTTCGTGCGCTCTGCCATTGCACCTGAGACGATCGTACAAGCGGTGCCGGCAAAGACGACCTGGAAGAACCAGAAGGCAACTCCCCAGTCGGCGTCGACACCTTCCGGGAACTTGAGAGCGAACAGCGATGAGCCGACCCATCCGCCCGCAGTGGATGCACCGAACATCAGGCCGAAGCCGACGGCGAAGTACGCGATCGAACCCATGGAGAAGTCCATGATGTTCTTCATCAGGATGTTGCAGGCATTCTTCGCGCGGGTGAATCCAGCTTCGACAAGTGCGAAGCCGGCCTGCATGAAGAACACGAGTGTGGCGGCGAGAAGCATCCACACAAAGGCCAGCGAGAGATTAACATCTTCGAACTGGCTGGTGATTTCGGGAGAGATTGTTGAGGTGGCGCCAACGTCCTGCGCCTGGGCCAGGGACCCCGCGAGGAGGACAAGGGCGGCGAGAATCAGTGGTCGAGCAGGTCCAGGTTTACGCATGGAAGAACCTCTGCTTGAAGGAATGAGTGGTGAATCGCTCATCCCTAGGGCAGGGGACGTGCCCATGGTCAAATCATGACACAAGGTTGCTAAGTTTCGATAACTCAGCTATTCAGATTGAGCTTTAGGAGAGAGGGGATAATCAGCCTGTCGCCGGATTCCCCAACGTGAGCAATTCGGACCAGCCGTGTCCGCGAAGAGCCACTCTCACTGCATCATCTTAAAGCGATAGTCCTCGCCGGGGAATTCCGGGAACGCTGTCTCGCACATTTCCTGCAGTCGCGAGTATATCCGGGCACCGAAACGCTCCTTCAACTCGAACTCGTCCAGGTTGGTTGTAATGATGGTCGCGCGACCGATTTCGTAGCGGCGATTAATGATGAGGTAGAGACGGTCGAGTACCTTCGGATCGATGTGCTCGGCGCCCAGGTCGTCCAGCACGAGGAGATCGACGCCTTCAACCTGTTCGAGAAGTTCACTCTCGCTGAACTCGGCGCTTTGGCTGAAAGAGCCGCGGATGCTGCGCAGCAGATCGCTGACATTCCAGTAGAGGCCGGAGAATCCGCGACGCATCACTTCGATCAGGATTCCGACGGCAACGTGCGTCTTGCCGGCGCCGGTGCTCCCCCGCAGCAAAAGGCCGCGGTCTTCGCCCCTGGTGAATGCCTGGGCATAGCTGCTGGCCGCATTCAGAATCTCGCGGCGATGCTTGTCACCGCGCGGCACCTGAAAGGCCTTGAGCGTCTTGCGCGCGAACCGCTGGGGGATCTGGGCCTGCTCGTAACGAAGTCGGAACGTCTGGGTCCCGAGGATGCCGCAATCGCACCGCTCCGTGCTGCCGTCATCGCCGATGATAATGCCGTAGCCTCCACACTTCGGACATTCGGCATTTTGTGTGGCAGCACTGGGATTGGCTTTCTTCGGCATTGGGGCGGCCTCCGGGAGCATTCGAACGAGGGGCAGGCGACCATAGGGCCGGGCCGATCTCAAGGCCAACTCGGCAACAAACTCCGCTTGTTCCGTTCGGCCGCATGCCTCTTGATGGGGAGCAAGCGCCGAGTTCGCACGAACAGGCATGCGGCGCACTCCATCAACTCTCACACCATCTAAGAATATGTTCAAAGACACTCCCCCGATTCTGGAAGACCTGTACGTCCGCGCAAAAGCCAACCCCAAACGAGTCGTAATGCCCGAGGCCGCCGAAGACGATCGCACCCTGCGCGCCGCGGCTCGCGTGATGGAACGCGGTTGGGCAATTCCCGTTCTGCTCGGCGATCCGAAGCAATTGGACGAGCGCGCCCGCGACTTGAACATCAACCTGCAGCGCGCCATCATCATCCATCCCCAAACCGACGATCGCATCACGGGCCTGGTCGAGCTCTATCAGACCCGCCGCGCCAAGGAGGGCCGGAAGGACGCCGAAGTGCGCGAGCTGATTCTCAGCGATCCGTTGATGTACGGTGCGGGGCTCGTGGCGCGTGGCGAGGCGGACGGCATGACCGCCGGCGCCATCTCCCCCACGGCTTCCGTGATTCGCGCCGGCTTGAAGATGATCGGAACGGCTCCGGGGATCTCCACGGTCTCTTCCATCTTCCTGATGATGCTGCCGGAAGGGTCCGCCTTCGGGCACCAGGGCACGCTGATCTATGCCGATTGCGGCGTGGTTCCCAAGCCCGACTCCGCGCAGTTGGCCGACATTGCCATTTCATCCGCGCGGCTGGGCAAAGCGCTGATCCCGGCGCTCGAGCCGAACGTGGCGATGCTTTCGTTCTCCACAAAGGGCAGCGCTCAGCACGAAGACATCGACAAGGTGGTCGAGGCCACACGCCTAATCAAGGAACGCGAGCCGGATCTGTGCGTGGACGGTGAGTTGCAAGTGGATGCGGCGATCGTTGCATCCGTGGGAACGCGGAAGGCCCCCGATTCGCCTGTGGCCGGCAAGGCCAACATCCTGGTCTTCCCCGACTTGGGCGCCGGAAACATCGCCTACAAGCTGACCCAGCGACTGGCCGGGGCCATCGCCCTTGGACCGCTTCTGCAGGGGTTTGCGAAGCCGATTAACGACCTTTCCCGCGGCGCGACGGCCAACGACGTGGCCGCCGTCACGGCCATCACCGGCGTCGAGGCGCAGACGATGTAAGCCCTTCTGCACAAAGCCCGAAAATCTGGATGCGAGCCCCGATTCCTGCCTGCTGGAATCGGGGCCTTTTTGTGCCCAAAGGGGTCCGGAGGCACTAAAGGCTTTTATTTGGGCTGCAGTCAAAATCCGGAAAACAGCCCCGAAAATCCGTTGACTCGTTGGACCGCTCCGCCGATTCTCTCTGCATTGCAACTCCCTTCTGTAACGCACCGCCCAAGAGAAGAACCTTCAACAAACGCACCACCTGTTGAACCGCTTCAAACGGGCTGAAACAGCGGGAAATCACCTCGAATCGAGTCCCCGATACGCACCATGCACTCGCAGCATAATACTCATGGGAATATCTCGATTCTCGATAAGGAGTTCGTTCCGATGCATCACCGATTCTCTTTCCCCCGAATGATCGCGCTTTGCTGGGCGATGGTTTTGTTGGTTGCGGGATCTGTCCAAGCCGGCGGCTGGATCGATCCGGGCAGCCCGACAGCAGGCGGCACTGCAACGATTCTGTACGATCCGGCGGGTGGACCGCTCCAGGGATCGGGCAATATCAATGTCCACTGGGGCGTCAACGGCTGGAGTAACGTCAGCGACGATGCCATGTCGATTGGGTCGAGCGGGTTCTGGGAATTCCAGATCTCCGTCCCTTCGAACGCGACGGTCATAGACGTTGTCTACAACAACGGCAGCACCTGGGATAACAACAACAACCAGGACTGGCACTTCGCAGTGACCCCGGCGCCGACGCCGACCCCAATTCCGGGTCAGGTAGCGCTCGATCCATCCCCTCCGGTCAGCGGCAGCAACGTCACGGTGACATTCGACCCCGCCAGCGGACCGTTGGCGAATGCTTCGGCGGTCTACATCCACCAGGGCATCAACACCTGGCAGAACGTTGTCACGCCGAACCCGGTGATGAGCTTGAACAACGATGGGTTCTGGGAGATCACGATCGCGGTTCCAGCCGCGGCGACACAGCTTGATATGGTCTTCAATGACGGCGCTTCGATCTGGGATAACAACAGCGGCGCAGACTGGCACTTCAGCGTGGACCCGGGCGTGACTCCGACTCCGAGTCCCTCCCCCACGCCATCGCCTTCGCCTTCTCCGTCCCCCTCGCCCTCGCCGAGCCCGTCTCCGTCCCCGAGTCCGTCTCCGTCGCCTTCGCCGACGCCGACTCCTACTCCTTCGCCCTCTCCGTCCCCCAGCCCCACGCCTTCGCCGAGCCCGACTCCTGGGCCGGGACCGAGCGCGCGCAGCGGCATGGGCGCCAACGTCTATGAGACCGGCACGATGTTCCGCGTCTGGGCGCCGAACGCCAGTTCGGTCAGTGTGGCCGGCGACTTCAACGGCTGGAGCAGTACTGCGAATGCGCTCTACTCCGAAGGCAACGGCAACTGGAGCGTCGATGTGGAAGGCGCCGTGGACGGCGATCACTACAAGTACGTGATCACGAACGGCGAAGACGTTCTGTGGAAAGCCGATCCGTACGCCGAGAAGATGACGAACTCCATCGGCGAATCGATCGTCCAGGACGGATCCTACAATTGGCAGGCCAGCGGCTACGGCACGCCGGCTTTCAACGAGATGGTGATTTATGAAATGCACGTCGGTACGCTGAATGACGAAGTGGGAGGCGCCCCCGGCACCTGGCTGGACTGCGTCGATCGCCTCGACTACCTGGCGGACCTTGGCGTGAACATGCTGGAAGTGATGCCGATCGCGGAATTCGCCGGCGACTTCTCGTGGGGCTACAACCCGGCGCACCTCTTCTCGCCGGAAAGCGCCTACGGCACGCCACAGGACATGAAGTACTTCATCGATGAAGCCCACGATCGCGGCATGGGCGTTGTGATCGACGTGGTCTACAACCACATGGGCCCGAGCGATCTGGCGATCTGGCAGTTCGACGGCTGGAATTCCTGGGGCATGGGCGGCATCTACTTCTACCAGGATTGGCGCGCATCAACGCCGTGGGGCGACACGCGTCCCGACTACGGCCGCGGCGAAGTTCGCTCCTGGCTGCGCAACAACGCGATGTACTGGCTGCAGGACTTCAACGCCGATGGTCTGCGTTGGGATTCGACGGTCAATATCCGCACCCAGAACAATGGCGGCGGCGGCGACATCGGCGACGGCTGGAGTCTGATGCAATGGATCAATGATGACATCAACGCCAACCAGGGCTGGAAGATCTCGATCGCCGAGGACCTTCAGAACAACGAGTACCTCGTCAAGAGCACGGGCGCCGGCGGCGCCGGCTTCGACTCCCAGTGGGATGCCGGCTTCGTTCACCCGATCCGCCACAACATCATCACGGGCAGCGACTATGATCGCGACATGTGGGCTGTGAAGGATGCGATCTGGCACTACTACGATGGAGACGCCTTCAAGCGCGTGATCTACACGGAAAGCCACGACGAAGTGAACAACGGCCGCAGCCGCGTTCCGGAAGAAATCTGGCCGGGCAACGCAGGTAGCTGGTACTCCAAGAAGCGCTCCACTCTCGGCGCCGCGCTGGTCATGACCTCCCCGGGCATCCCGATGATCTTCATGGGCCAGGAAATCCTGGAGGACGGCTACTGGCACGACCAGGATCCGATCGACTGGACCAAGGAAACCACCTACGGCGGCATCCATGACATGTACCGCGACCTGATCCGCCTGCGTCGCAACTGGTACAACACGACGAAGGGTCTGACGGGTAACGGAACGAACGTCTACCACGTCAATAACAGCGGCAAGGTTGTGGCCTTCCACCGTTACTACAACGGCGGTCCTGGCGACGATGTGGTCGTGGTCGCGAACTTCAGCGAAAACAGCTACAGCAACTACACGATCGGAATGCCCGCCGGTGGCGAGTGGCAGGTTCGCTTCAACAGCGATTGGAGCGGTTACTCGGCCGACTTCGGCGACTTCCTCTATCCGAGCACGACGGCCTGGTCCGGCAGTGCGGATGGCCTCGGCTACCATGCCAACGTCGGCATCCCGCCGTACTCGGTTGTGATCCTCTCGCAGTAATCCCTGCGAAAGACTTCATGGGGGCAATACCGACGGAGCCGGCTCGCAAGGGCCGGCTCCGCTGGTTTTAGGGAACTTGGCTGAGAAGAACCGGCAGGGCCGGCGCCGATTTTTGCGATTCGCTGTTGCCTACGCCCGGCCTTTTCGTCCAAGGTCGGGCATTCAGTATGACCGTGGAGGTCGGGCTGCCGGCGCCCTGTGGCGCTGGAGGGCCGTGAAACGCAGCTAATATCGTCTCAGGAGCTGCCAGTTTATGTCGCGCCCAGCCATCGTGTACCATCCCGATTACGAGATGGACATCGGCGAGCACGTGTTCCCGACGGAGAAGTTCCGTCTGGTTCGTGATGCCCTCGTGGCTCGGGGGCTGGTCCGCGAAGACGAGATCGTCACCAGCCGCCCGGCCACCGAAGACGAGCTCCTGCTCGCCGTCACGCGACCTTTTCTGGACGAGATGACGACATTCCGTCACACGCTTCGGACGCTTCGGAGCGAGGTGCCAATCTCGCGCGAGATCATCGAAGGATTCATCCTGACTGCCGGCGGTTCCGTGGAGTGTGCACGGCTGGCCGCAGAGCGCGGCGGAGCGTGCCACATCGGCGGCGGTTTCCATCACGCGTTCGCTGACCACGCAGAGGGATTCTGCTACATAAACGACGTCGCCGTCGCCGCCATGTCGGCGCGCAAGGCAGGCGTTTGCAGCCGGGTAGCGATCATCGACACGGACCTGCACCAGGGGAACGGCACTGCACACATCTTCCGCGAAGAGCCGGATGTGTTCACGTGTTCCGTTCACCAGGAACTGCTCTATCCGATCCCCAAGCAGACCAGCGACATCGATATCGGCCTACCGAACGGAACGGATGACGACGGCTACTGCGAACCGCTGCAGCGCGCCATGGATCACATCATGGCAGAGTTCAAGCCGGAATTCCTGATGTACGTCGCCGGGGTCGATCCGTACTTCGACGATCAGTTGGGCGCCCTGGAACTGACCAAGGAGGGGCTGGCCCGGCGCGATCGGATTGTTCTCAGCGCCGCATCAAAGGTGGGGATCCCCTTTGTCACCTTCACTGCCGGGGGGTATGCCTACAACGTGCAGGACACAGTAGACCTGCATGTGCAGACAATCCAGATTGCCATGGAGTTATTGGCCGGCAGAGCATGACGGCTGAAATGAGGTTGAAAGGATCTGGACGGGATGAGCGAGTTCGTGCAATCTCTGGAGAGCCATTGGGAGTTTCGGGAAGTCCTTCCTGCCGAGAAGACGAGTTTTGCGTCGCGCGAGCATCCTCCTTCACTGGCCGAGGAGAATTGGATACCGGCGCGCGTTCCTGGTTGTGTACATCTGGATTTGATGCGCGCGAATCAGATTCAGGACCCCTTCGTCGGACTGAATGAGAAAGACTGCCAATGGGTAGAGAACGAAGATTGGGTGTATCGCACATCCTTCGTTCCCGATCCGCAATGGCTGGAGGCCACGCGCTCTGCCGGGCGCCGCGTGGAACTCAATTTCGAGAGCCTTGAAACGTTCGCATCTGTCTATCTGAACGGGGAGTTGCTGGGCGAATCCCAGGATCAATTCCTGCCCGTCTCATTCGACATTACCAAGAAGCTGCGCACAGGCGATAACTACCTCGTCGTTCACTTCGAATCCGCCGTCCAGCACTGCCGCCATCAGGAAAAGACTCACGGACGCCTGCGGGTCGACTTCGACCACACGCGCGTCTATGCGCGACGGATGCAGATGCTAACGGGCTGGGATGTTGCTCCTCGTCTCTCCGGCTGCGGGATTATGGGACCGGTCACGATCGAGCACGTCAACCAGGCGCGACTGCGCTTTGCATCGGTGCAGATCAACCGCCTGAGTAACGAAATCGCACACTTCTCCATCGAGACGGACCTGGAAGGCCTCGGCGAGCGCGAAGTGGAGTTACGCTGGCGCGTCGATCACCTCGATCCAACCGGCTCGGGCGAGAACTACGCCATGCGGGTCGTCTGGGAGTCGGAGAGAACGTTCCCGATGCGGGAAGGCACGTTTCGCTGCTCTGAGCCGATTACGATCGAACGTCCCGTCCTTTGGTGGCCCGCAGGCTTCGGCGCCGGCCGCCGCCCGCTCTATCGCGCCACGGTTCGTGCGTTCGTCGATGGCGTTCAGATCGATGAACTCGAGACGACCTTTGGCCTACGCACGGTCGAACTGGCGAACGATGTCGACCAGGCCGGCGAATCCTTCGGGCTGAAGATTAACGGACTGCCGATCTTCGTGCGAGGGGCGAACTGGATTCCCCCGGATGTCTTCCCGCCACGGCAAACCAGTTTCGATATGGAAGAATGGGTAGAGATGGCTGCCGTCGCCAACATCAATCTGCTGCGCGTATGGGCAGGCGGCAATTACGAGTCCGACGACTTCTATCGCTTGTGCGATGAGCACGGCATTATGGTGTGGCAGGACTTCATGTTCGCACATGGCGAGTATCCCGACCACAAGGACTTCTGGCGCATCTTGCAACGCGAGGCGACGCACCAGATCCGTCGCTTGCGCAATCATCCGTCGCTCGTCCTTTGGTGCGGAAGCGACGAGATCGAGAAGATGATGGGCGGAAGCGATTCCGCGTGGCGCCGTCAGCAGGGAACGCGCATCCTGACAAAGCTCCTCCCCCACTTGCTTAGCCAGTATGATCCCTCCCGTCCTTATTGGATTTCCACGCCGCATGGTGGCGAAGATCCCAACAGCCCGGAAGAGGGCGATTACCATGAGTGGGATGTCTGGACGGGCTGGGAGTCTCCGGATCGATATCGCCAGGTGCGTCCCCGTTTTGTGACGGAGTTCGGCTTTCAGTCGCTGCCGAGCGAGGCTTGCGTTTCCGAGTTCACTACGGAAGAGGACAAGACGCTCAATCATCCCGAACTGGAAGCGCATCAGAAGCAAAAGGACGGGAATATCCGGCTGTTCCGCTACGTAATTGGTTCGTGCCGCCCGCCCGAGTCGTTCGAGGAGATGATCTACCTGAGCCAGTGGGTCCAGGCGGATGCGCTGTCGCTGGCCATCGATGCCTGGCGCGCCAACAAGCCCCATACGATGGGCGCAATCGTCTGGCACATGAACGATTGCTGGCCCGCGATTTCGTGGTCGCTGGTCGATTACCGTCGGCGTCCGAAGCTGGCCTACTGGGCTGTCCGGCAGGCGTTCATGCCGACGGCGTTGATGCTGTTGCCGTCGGAAGAAGGCCTGCGGGCGGTGGCACTACACGACGGTGCACCATGGGAAGCGAAGCAGGAATTACTTTGCCGTCTAAAGGCCTACGATCTCGAGGGCCGTCTGCTCGACTGGCGCGACCAGACGATTGTCCTGGAGCCCAATGCGAAGCTCGAGATTGGCCATTACACGTTGCGGTCGCTTGGCATTCAGAATCCAGCCGCCTCGGTTGTTGTCGGCGAATTGATTCGCGGCAAGGCGATCATCGCCTCGAAGCTCTTCTCGCCCGTGGAGCCGCGCAAGGCGCCGTACCACGAGCCGGAGCTGACGTGCTACCTCGACTGCATCCTCGCGAACCGGCGAGCCGTGTTCCTGATTCACTCGACGAACGTCGTCCGCGGTGTCGAGTTGCAGGTCGTTGGCCTCAAGAACGGCGAGATCAAACACGAGAACGCTTTCGATATCTGGCCGAAACGCGAGGTCTGGGTGCAGGCGGACATTCCGCCTGGGACATCTCGTGACGAATTGCGCGATGTCCTGCGATTCCGGTGCCTCAACGATTCAGTCGAGGGCCGGAACGTCCACTGGCGGCCGCTGCCGGTACAGCCCGGAGAGGGTCGCGCGAAGAACGCTTCGATCGAGGCGCCGATCGTGCAGATCAACATGAAGACGAGCGACCTGGTGCCGAAACTGAACGATTAGCCGCGCGCCCTTCTCGGAACCAAACACTCTCGCTTGCGCCAGGGTCGGATAGCAAACAAGCTGGCTTTGCTACTCCACCGCCCCGGAAGGCGCCCATGTCCAAGCTCCTGATTATCGAAGACGATCCCGCATTCGCGAATCGGCTATCCCGCAATCTGGGGCTCGATGGGTTCGAGGCGGAAGCCGCGGAAGGCCCCGAGGCGGGCCTGCGGATGCTGGTCGCCAATCGATACGATGCGGTCCTGTGCGACATCAAAATGCCCGGCATGAGTGGCCTGGAACTCCTGACTCGCGTTCGCGAAGGCCAGGACACCGGGGTGGACCCGGACATTCCGGTCGTGATGCTGACGTCGGTGAACAGCGTCGATACGGCCGTCGATGCGATGCGGCGCGGGGCGAGCGATTACCTGACGAAAGAAGCGGGCCGAGCGGAGATTGCAATTCGACTGCGGCGCGCGATTGAACTGCACCAGATCGCGAAGGAAAATCGTCGGCTACGCGAAACCGTCGAACGCGTCGATGAGTTCGGCGAGTTGGTCGGGACATCGCCGGGCATGCAGCAGATCAAAGAAGAGATCAAGCAGGTCGCAGAAACAAACGCGACGGTTATGCTGCTGGGCGAAACCGGCGTTGGCAAGGAACTCGTTGCACGCGCCATTCATCGCACGTCCGGTCGCGCAGGCGATTTCGTCGATGTGAACTGCGCGCTGTTGCCCGACGACACGATGCTGCAGAGTGAGCTCTTCGGGCACGAAAAAGGGGCCTTTACCGATGCAAAGGCCGCCAAGAAGGGGAAGCTCGAACTGGCCGATGGCGGGACGTTGTTCCTTGACGAAGTCGGCGAACTCGGGCGCGAGGTGCAGGCGAAATTGCTGCGCGGCCTGGAGACAATGACGTTCACGCGCGTCGGCGGAACTCGCGCGATCAGCGTAGACGTGCGGTTGGTGGTTGCGACGAATCGCGACCTGAAGAAAGAGGTCGAATCCGGTAATTTCCGAGACGATCTGTACTATCGTCTGAATGTGTTTCCGATCAACATTCCGCCTCTGCGCCAGCGCCGCGACGACATCGAGACCCTGACTCGCTTCTTCCTGAATCGCGCGGCGATGCGTTATTCGCGCCCCGTGCCGGAGGTGAACACAGAGGCGTTCACGTTGCTGAATCAATATCAATGGCCCGGCAACATTCGCGAGCTACGCAATGTATGCGAACGCCTTCTGATTCGCGCCCGCGGCGGCACGACAATTACTCCGGAGGACATCCACGGCTGCGGCATCGGCGCCGGACCGGCCCTGGGTGGCATCGTCGAGCTTCCCGATGAAGGCGTGCATCTCGACGAGTTGGAAAAGAACCTGGTCCTCGAAGCCCTTCGACGTTGCGATTGGAATCAAACTGAAGCCGCGCGAATGCTCGGCATCTCCGTCGATCGCATGAATAATCGCGTGAAGAAATTCGGCTTCACGCATCCCAAGTGGCGCAGGAATAAGTAAGGCGAGTATTCACGTATTCGCCCAGTGTTTCGCCTGGAAGACGTGGTCCGGGATAGCCGCTCGCTGATAGTCTGAGGCGTGTTCGAGGATCGTCTCGACGAAATCGCGGGCGCCACCCATGACGGGGCTGATGGGTGCGGCCGTGAGTTCTTGCAGTTGTTCCAACGTCATGTCGTCCAAGAACACATTGTCGCCGCGGCGCATGCAGTTACCAGGCAGCAGGTACTGATCAAAGCCAGGATTCTCTCGGATGGTACGGGAGAGGTCGACGCCAGCCAGTAATCCGGTCACGTGGATCGTCTCGCCAAAGAGAGTGTTTACCGTCGGCAGCGGAACGATCTCGATATTGTGCGCGGCGCAAGCGGTGGTAATGCGCTCAAGCGCCGGCGGGCTGAGCGTACTGGTCACGGCACCGACTCGCCACGGGCGCGCGATGGGATGGCGCGCGAGAAGGCGTTTTGCGGCGGGCAGATCCTTGTAGAAATGATAGATCATGCCGACGCCGTTTTCGAGCTGCGGCAAGTCGGGCCAGCGCGTGTAGCTCGGCGCCCGGCGGCCGGCGATCAGGTGCCACTCGTCGGCAAGAAGCACGATCGGCTCGCCAAACTTCTCTGCAATGTCGCGCAGGCGCGGCGTCAGTTCGCGAATGAAGCGACGCGCATACTCGGGCGTGACGGGGTCCATGTCGGGCAGGCCCTGGCGCCACTTTGTCATGCCGATCGGGACGATCGCAACGGACTGCACTGTCGGATGCAGTTCTAGCAGCGCATCCAGTGTGCGCTGCAATTGCTCGCCGTCGTTGTGTCCCGGGCAGAGGACGATCTGCGTGTGGACCTGGATCCGGTGCTCGCGGAAGAACCGCAGTACGTCCAGAATCGGACGCGCTTTGCGAATGCCGAGCAACCAACGCCGCAGCGTTTCGTCGACTGCGTGGACGCTGATGTAAAGCGGTGAGAGGCCTTGCTCGGCAATGCGCTGCAGATCGGAATCCTTCAGCGTGATGCCGGTGATGTACGAGCCCTGCAGAAAGGAGAGGCGGTAATCTTCGTCCTTGATGTAGAGCGATTTCCGCAGGTTATCGGGCAACTGGTGGACGAAACAGAAGACGCAATTGCACCCGCAATTCTGTGTTGTGAACTGTTCGACTTCGATCCCGAGGTGTTCTTCGGGATACTCTTTGTCGACCTCGACGATGCGGCTCTCTCCGCTGGCATCCTCGATCTCCAGGTCGAGCTCAAAGTCCGATCCGTGGAAGTAGAAGTCGATCGTATCGCGAATCGGCTCGCCGTTGATGGAGACGAGTTTCTCCCCCACCGTGATGCCGGCCAGGTGCGCCAAGGAGGCCGGCGCGACAGCGCTGATACGCACGCCCGGGGCGGCGTCGGCGACGCTGATCGACGGAGAGATCGTATCCGACGGGTCGGCCCGCTTGACGCGGCGGCGAATCTCCGGCGTGATTGGCGCCAGCAGTTCGTAGTCGATGGAGGGATGCGTTTTCTTCATCGGTTCCCATGGGGCAAGTGCGCCCGGCCAAGAGGCATGTAGAAAGACGCGTGCCGACTGGCTTGCAAGGGGAAATCGGAACTGCCGGCGGTAAGAGAAACTGAGTCGATCGATCCCAATGCGTATTTGGCCTATCCCGTCATGTCCGATCCGTCCTCCAAACCGCTCCTGATCATCGCCGGGCCAACGGGTGTGGGCAAGAGCGCCGTGGCGTTGGAATTGGCGCGGGCGACGGGCGCAGGAATCCTGTCGGCCGATTCCATGCAGGTCTATCGCGGAATGGCGATCGGAACGGCGCAGCCGACGGCCGCAGAGCAGGCGGAGGTGCCGCACTTCCTGGTCGGGCACGTCGAACCTGGCGAGGAGTATCACGTCGCGCGGTTCGTCGAGGAAGCGAACATCATCCTCGAACACGAATCCGCCGCCGGACGATCGGTCATCGTGGCCGGCGGGACAGGGCTCTTCTTGCGCCATCTGGTCCATGGGATTTTCCAGGGTGCGCCGCGTAACATGGAAATCCGCGAACGCCTGAAGCGTGAGTTGGAAGACGAGGGATACGAGGCCTTGCGTGCGCGCCTGCACGCCGTCGATCCCGAACGCGAAGCCGAGATTAATCCGAACGATGCGGTGCGTGTGATGCGCGCGCTGGAAGTCTACGAGATCACCGGCGTCCCAATGTCGGAGCATCATCGGCGCGATCAGGAGCAACGCCAGTCGCGCAATGTGCGATACGTCGTGCTGCGTCGCCCGCGCCCGGCGATGATGGAACGCATCGAGCGGCGTGTGGATGTCATGATTGCAGAGGGCTGGGTGGACGAGGCGGCGCGACTGATGCAGCGCGACTTGCCGGACGACAGCCAGGCGTGCAAGGCGCTCGGCTATCGCGAGCTCTTCCGGCACCTGCGCGGCGAGTGGTCGCTGGAGGAAGCGATCGCGGAGATCAAAAAGCAGACACGACGTTTCGCGAAGCGACAACTGACATGGTTCCGTGGTGTGCCGGAAGCGGAATGGATCGATATCGAGGAACGTTCGGCCAGCGATGTGGCGCGGATTCTGCAACAGTCGGATAGGAGTTGATCCGGGAAAGGACCGCAACCGATGGCGAATGATCAGATTCTGACGCAGTTTCAAGAAGATTCCGAGGCAGACAACTGGAAGCCCGTCAACGATGGCGTGATGGGCGGGTGTTCGAACAGCGAGTTCATCCGCTCGGAGAATGGCACCGGAGTCTTTCGCGGCGAAGTGTCGCTGGAGAACAATGGCGGGTTTGCGTCGGTGCGTCGTCCGATCGAGGCGAGCACTCTTGCAGATTACACGGGTTTGCAAATGCGCCTGAGAGGCGATGGCAAACTCTACGGCATCAATATTCGCATGGGCGGAGAGTTTGTGGACACGTACTACCAGGTTCAGGTGGAAACAAAGATTGGCGAGTGGATGGACGTGCGGGCGGACTTCGCAGATTTCGAGGCAAAGAAACACGGCCAACCCGTTGCCGAAGCACCGCCGCTGGATCCCGCCTCCATCGAAGGCATCGGCTTGATCATCAGCAAGCAACCCGGCGAGTTCGCGTTGGAGATCGACTCAATCAAGGCGTTTCGTTGATGGAGAATTCTGGTACCTTGCCGTCAAAGAGAATCGTCTGAATGCCCAATGTCTGGGCCGGCGCCAGGTTCTCTTCCAAGTCATCCACGAAGAGCAATTCGCTTGGCGCGAGGCCGCTCTGCTCGACAATCTTCTCGAAGAAGCCGGGCTGAGTCTTTGTCACGCCGAGTTCGTACGACAAGAAACGCTCTTCCTCGAAGTCTCGCAGGTCCGGATACTCGCGGAGCAGGAATTCCCAATGCGAGCGCGTCGTGTTTGAGCAGATCGCGACGGTTACGCCCTGCTTGCGAACATTGCGCATGGCTTCGAACATCTCTGGAATGGCGGTGGTGAAAATGCTGTTCCAGATTCGCTCGAACTCCTCGACTTTGAACTCGATGCCCATTTCGCGATGCAGTTCTTCCGTCAACCAATCGGTGTCTTTCTCGCCGATTTCGAGCAGGATATTGCGGCTCAGTCCTTCGGGCCGCGGCGTGAAGACAAACTGGAAGAGGACCTGCGGATTCGGAATCCCGTTGTGCAGTCGGCCCGGGTGCGTCAGCAGGAACTTGAGTGCCGCCCCGGCAGCGCGCTGATGGTCGAAGCGAATCAGCGTGTTGCCGAGATCGCACAGGATCATTCGCAAACTCATGCTCTATCCCTTACCAGGTAAATGAAACGCCGGCGCCCGACATGATCATCCAGATCACCAATCCAAACAACGCGATCGCGATGTTGACCATGTTCGAATAGGTCGTGGAACCGAGAGCTGTGTTGAGATCGGGACGTTTCAGCTTCTCATAGTTGTGGATCGCGATCGTGATCTCCGGCAGCGATGTAATGAAAGATCCCACAAACCAGTGCAGCCACGTGAAAATCATCACGCCGAATAGTGCTTCGAGGTGTGTTCGGTAGAGTTCGCTCCAGCCGAGGAAGAGCATGTTCATGGCCCAGCATGAGGCCACTACGGCCGCCGTCCCAAGCAGAAAGCGCCCCCAACTCTCGTTGTGCTCTTCCTCGTCGATGTCCTCGAAAAGCTCGGGGCGCTTCCTCTTCAAGCGCCCTTCCACGAAATGAAACACAATAAGTGCAATAACGAGCAGCACGACCGTAATCGCGAGCGCCATGTTAAACTGCGGTGGCTCGCCATCGCCGAGCAACACGCGCAGTGCGGCGTAGCCCATCGCGAAGAGGAAGAACGACATCGCAACATGAAACGCAACGAGGCGCTTCTCGGAACCGATCAGCCGAAAGAGTTCGCGGACCTTGTCCGGGCGCCCTTTGATCAGGAATTTGACGGAAACCCAGATCAACGCGACAATGTACATCAGGTAGATATTGGCGAACAACGATCCCAGCGGATTCGCCCACCCGCCCATGCGTCGCATTCCGAATGAAACCAGCATCGAGGCGGCTTCCGGGTTGTTCGTGCTTGCGTTGATGGTCAGGGTTCGCCACTTGCGCCCAAGGTGCCGGCCCGCAAGTCCTGCGGCCGAATTGACCATCACGTGAGTGGACTGCGGGATGGCCCACAGGCTGAGGATCACGCTGATCACCAGGGACCCGGCGATGAACAACTTGTCGCCGAGCACTCCGTGGATTTCGAGGATCAGGCCTGTCGAATTCACCGATGAACACCTATCTGCGCGGGTCGGAAACCATCCCGTGGGCACAGAGGTTCTCATTGGCAGGCGGGTTGAAGTCAATGAAGACCGGCGCAGGCCTGTGCTCGCCGTGAGATTCAGAGGATTTCCCTCGAAACTGAGCAGGGACAGAGTTCCTCGGCGGACGGCCGTGGAACCGAAAAAAACTCTTGCGCGACAGGGCGCTCTGGCGAAAGGGTTTCGCCCCGTTGCGGGAATGGGCGGTTAGCTCAGTTGGTTAGAGCGCTGCGTTGACATCGCAGAGGTCACAAGTTCAACTCTTGTACCGCCCACCACGGAATTCGGCCCTGGCGCACTTGCGCCGGGGCTTTTTCTTTCGGCCGGGATCTTGCGCCACCCACGGCCAAGTCCGCCTTGCTCTGCGCCGGTATTTGGGGTTCAGTGAATGTCTTGGCCAATCGGAACGAAAATCGAGGGAGTTGTCTCATGAGGATCGTCGTCGCCGCTGATTTGCACCTTGAAATCACCGGGAAGGAGCCCATCCGGCACCTGGTTGCTTCGATCGAGCACGAAGGCCCGGACTTACTCGTTCTGGCCGGCGATCTTGGCAATCCGTCGATGCTGTTCAGCGAGTCGCTCGCTGAGTTCCTGAAGCTGGACTGCCCCGTCTTGGTGCTGACGGGGAATCACGATCTGTGGAACAGCCCGACGGAGAAGAGCCGCGAGCTGTTCGACGAGACGCTTCCGAAAATCACGGCGCGGGCAGGCTTTTTCTGGCTGGATGGCGACAAGCCGTTTATCGCTGGAAACATTGGAGTTGCCGGCTCACTCGGTTGGTATGACTACTCTGCGAAGGATCCGAGTCGGGAGCTCAGCGACGAGGAAATCCTGGGCATGAAGTCGCGATTCGCGATGGATGCCGATCGGATCGACTGGGAGGAGACCGACCAGGAGTTCGCCGCCGAATGCCGCGACCGGCTGGAGCGACAGCTCGAGGCCCTGGAGGGCGATGATCGCGTCGAGAAGGTCCTCGTCGTGACCCACGTCCCAATCTTCGAGAATCAGATCGACCGCCGGCCAAACGATGAACACTGGTCGCTTGGAAACCCCTTCTTCGCCCATCTGACCATGGGCGAGCAGGTCAGAAAGTTCCCCAAGGTCCGCTGGACCGTCAGCGGCCACACACACGTCGGCATGAACGGTGTCGTGGAACGCGACGGCATGGCCCCCATCGCGACGGCCGTGATCGGTTCCGACTACTACAAGCCTGCCCACGTGATCGTGGATACGGAGTGACATCGCCCGCCTTCCGCTTGACGGAGACACCCCCTCCGAGAGCAGCCTGAATCAACTTGTGTGATTGGAAGAAGAGTCGCCGGTGAAATCAACGCGACAGTCTGTTCTGCCATGGTATGGCTATCTCGCTCTGAACGCCGTTGTTTGGGTGTTGTTGCTGGCCATCTATCTCATTCCTCGGTGGGACAAGGTGTCTTTCACGTCGGGCATTCCCCGGTCCGGCGTCCCGCCGCTGCTGCTGTACATCGCCGGAGCATTCATGCTGGCTTCGATCTACGATGCCGTGTTCGACCGAGTCGTTCGCCGCCGGCAATTGCAGCGCGAGGCGGAAGAAAGGCCCGAAGAAGAATCCGACCCTGATAGCAAACGTGCGACACCGCCGTCGACGACAGTGCGCCGCACGGGCGAGTCCTCCAACTAAGTACGATAGCCGCCAACGTCCATGCTCAAACTCAACACCGATCCTGCAGAAACGACACCCGAAGCAAATCTCGGTCAACTCGATCGTGTCGAGACGCGACAGGTTCGCCTTGTCGTCTCAATTCCCGCGCTGATGTTCCTTCTGACGCTGGCATCAACGGTGGTCTTCCACCTTTACCTGTCAAACATCGCGGACAAGCTACCTACGGAGCAGTTGCAGTCGGATGCCCGCCGCGAAGCAGGCATTGTCCTCCTGATCGGCCTTGGTGTGTCGATTCTGGCGGGAGGGGCGGGAATCGCGCTCGCCTACTCGATTGTAGTTCCGCTGAAGGACCTGGTCGGTTCCATGCGACAGGTTGCGCTGGGCGACCTGACCAGCAAAGCTGATGTCCCTCGGCTGGGAGAGTTGCACGTTCTCGGTTCGACGTTTAACCGAATGGTCGAGCAATTGCAGGAGCTGTTCGAGCAGCGCGATCAGCAGATGCGCAGTTCCGCCAGGGGGACAGTGCTGACATTAGACGAAGGCGGTCGTGTCCTCGCCGCCGATGGTTCAGTGCGCCGGATCCTGGGCATCGATGGTGGAGATCTGCTGGGGAAGGAACTCCTCCCTCGCCTGAGGGAGCGGCTGAGCGATTCACGGAATCGCCCCTTCCTGAAGGCGCTGGAATTGACGTACAAGGAAGCTCAATCCGGGCGTCTCGGAGTCCAGACCGTCGACTTGCAGCGTGAGGAGGGCGAGGACCCGATCCTGTGCTCGATCAGCCTGACGCCAATGGAGTCGCCCGAGCAGGGCGGGCCAAGCCTCCTGCTCGACCTGCGCGACCTTTCCGCCATGCGTGGGTTTTATGAGCAGATTCAGCGCGCGGATCGATTGGCGGCGATTGGAACGCTGGCGACCGGCATCGCACACGAAATCCGGAATCCACTGGCTTCGATCCGGGCCATGGCGCAGTTGCTGCAGGAAAGCGCCACCGAGAGCCCCGGAGAGGGAGCACGAAACTACCTCGAGCGCGTGCTGCGCGAGGTCGATCGCCTGGAGCGCCTGGTTGCCAGTATCATGGACTTTGCCAGCCAGGAAGAAGTGCCGGCCCGTGCAACCGACCTGAACTCTGTCGCGCATGACGCTCACGAGGCCGCCCGTCACCGCGTGTGCAGCCGAGCAATGGACGGCGGGTGGGATACAGAATGGGATCTGGCGGAGGACCTGCCGACGGTCCTGATCGAAGAAGCGCGCGTCAGCCAGGCGCTCCTGAATCTGATGGTGAACGCGATGGAGGCGGTCTGCGAACGAACGGGCGGGTTGGTTCGCATCGAATCGCGGCACGAACCCGGGTCATCGCGCCCCGTGGTCCTCCGGATCAGCAACACCAGCAATCCGATTCCGAAGGAAGCGTCCGAGCGAATCTTTGAGCCATTCTACACGACGAAGGCCGAAGGAACAGGTCTCGGGCTGCCGATTGCCTACCAGATTGTCGTTGCGAATAACGGTGTCCTGGAACTGGATAGCAGTGGTGGAATGGTGCACTTCACGGTGCGTTTCCCGCTCGAAGGCCGGCGTGCAAAGCTGCCGAGAAGCTGACGTTCAGGCCCGCCCGGCATATTCCCATATTGCATCTATCGGAACAGGTTGACTTCCGGTCCCGCCGCGGATTTAGCTCAATGACTGATGGAGGAGCCGGGGCGTGACGAGCAATAAGACCGCCTCCGGCCAACTGGGCGTTCAACAGGATAAATTCCACTCTTCGAAGGAGCTATTCACTATGCCCCGTCGTTTTAAGATTTCTGTGGTTGGTGCCGGCCACGTCGGCGCCACGGCAGCTCACTGGGCTGCCAGCCGGGAGCTCGGCGATGTCGTGCTTCTCGACATTGCCGATGGAATCCCCCAGGGCAAAGGCCTGGATCTGTACGAATCCAGCCCCGTATACGGATTCGACTCGAAGGTCGTCGGCACGAATGACTACGCCGACACGAAGGATTCGGACATCGTGATCATCACGGCCGGCCTGCCGCGCAAGCCGGGCATGAGCCGCGACGATCTGCTGGCCGCAAACGCGAAGATCATGAAGGACTGCGCCGATCGCGCCGCGAAGGCTTCGCCGAACTCGATCCTGATCATCGTGGCGAACCCGCTGGATGCCATGTGCCACGTTGCAAAGGAAGTCTCCGGCTTCCCGAAGAACCGCGTCGTCGGCATGGCGGGTATCCTCGACACCGCGCGCTATCGCACATTCCTGGCCGAAGCGATCAACGTCTCCGTGAAGGACATCCAGGCCCTCGTGCTAGGCGGACACGGTGATACGATGGTTCCGCTGATCTCCTACACGACCGTCAGCGGCATTCCAATCACGCACTTCTTGTCCGAAGATCAGTTGGCCCCGATCGTCGAGCGCGCCCGCAAGGGCGGCGGCGAGATCGTCGCCTACCTGAAGACCGGCAGCGCGTTCTATGCTCCGTCGGCCGCGGCGATCCAGATGGCAGAGGCGATCCTGAAGGATCAGAAGCGTATCCTACCGTGTGCTGCGCTGTGCGAAGGCGAATTCGGCATCGATGGCCTGTACGTCGGCGTGCCCGTGATGCTGGGCGCAAACGGCGTGGAGAAGATCCTCGAAGTCGAGCTGACCGAAGATGAGAAGGCTGCCCTGGCGAAGAGCGCGGGCGCCGTGAAGGAACTCGTGGATAAGCTGTAGCATCACACAGCCATAGTTACAGAATGAAAAGGCGGCAGCTCGAGAGGGCTGCCGCTTTCCTTTACTGTTTCATTCCGGTGAGAGATTCGCTCATCTCTGAATCCAGCGCATACGTTGAAGTCCAGATTGCAAAGAAGGCTGCAGCGAAGTCCTCGCCCTCGATCGTGCAGCTCAATTCACCATTGAAGTAGATCGAAGTTTCACGCGCTTCCGGATCGTAATCGATTCGGTACTCATCGCCCTCTTCGACATCGGCGTAGCAGGCGTAGAGCTTCTTCAGACGTTCCTCCAGAGCGCGACGGTCAACATTGGAATTCTTCTTAATCCCCTTGCGGGTCGCCTTCTCGATATCCTCAGCATCGATTGAACGATGATAGCGCAAGACAATGCGCCTTGGTGTCTTCGCATCAAGAAGCTCGTCGTAGGTCTTCGTGTCCATCGGAGCATAGAAGGCGGCGGTGTAGACATCGAGCGACCACCACTCGAGCAGATGCCCCCCGCGAAACGGCACGGACTTGCCGTTGATCTCCGCCTTCGCTGGGAATACCTCCCCGCCCTCACGAACAGTTGGTTGTCCAGCCGCGAGTGGCAAAGCTATCATTATCAGGCAAAAGACTGTTAGAGTGAAGCGCACGATGAAGTCTCCTTTCCAAGCGGTATTTTGACTAGCAAACGGCGGTCCAGGCAGGCAATATCTGGACACTTCTGTTGCCCGGTGGATTCGGAAACCGGACAGGCGATTCGCCTAATCTTTGCCTTGTCTTCCCGTCGGCATGGGCTTCACAGTGCGTTTATCGAGCGGCCCGCGGTGGCCGATTATCTGGTTTGTACTCGAGCAGAACCGTCATGGACTTCCGTTCCCGCATGGATGACATCAATCGACGCAAGCGCCAGCAGGAGGACATCCTGAAGGCGTTTCGCGAGGGGAAGTTCGATCATATCTATCGTGCGAGCGAACTGTTCGAACGGCGCGAGGCAGAGCCTCCGCGGGAGCAACGTCTGCTCGAAGCTCTCCCCCACGGGCGATTCGAAGAAGACGGTGATTCGCGGTTTGTACTGCTGGAATCCCGCCTCAAACCAGACGGGGCGGAGCAAGCGTACAAATTGCCGATTGATTCTGCAGAGGCGTTCGATCGGCACGATCTGTTCCGACACCTTGCGCCGGACGTGGAAGACCTGGACGAGCCGCTGCGGGTTTCGGACATCGCATTTGTCGATACGGAAACGACCGGCCTCTCCGGGGGCACAGGGATGGTGGCCTTCCTGATCGGCGTCGGCTGGTTCGAGATCGATGAACAAGGGCGGCCTTCGGAATTTGTGATCGAGCAGTATTTCATCGAAGATTTCTGCCACGAACCATTGATGCTGGACCGATTGGTGGAGCGACTGCGTCCCTTCCGCGCGTTCTGCACGTACAATGGGAAGACATTCGATCTGCCGCTGCTGCGAACGCGCGGAGTGATGAATCGACTGCGTCCGACCATCTGGCGAAAACCCAATCTGGACTTGCTGCACTTCTCACGCCGCCTGTGGCGCGGGGCATTCGAAAGCGTGTCTCTCTCCGCCGTGGAAGCGAACGTCTTCGAACTGACACGCGAGAAAGATGTCGGCGGTGCGGAGATTCCAGCGATCTGGTTGGACTTTGTGCGAACGGGGCGCTGTGAAAGACTTCTGCCCGTGCTGCATCACAATGCGCAGGACATTGCGTCGCTCGGCAGTTTGCTGTCGCGATTGCTGTTGTGTCTCGCCGAGCCGGAGACGCCTGGAGTCTTAACGCGCGCGAGTGAATTCTGCGGCATGTCGCGTTGGTATGAGCAGCAAGGCGATCGCCAAACGGCGGCTCGATTGCTCGAGCGTGGTCTCGAAGTCATGCGGGAAGCAGCGGAAGAGGATGCCGCGCTGGCGAAGCTCGCTCTGCTGCACCGGCGAGAGAAAGCATGGGATCGCGCCGTGGAAATCTGGGAAAACATGCTCCAGCGACCGCTTTCCGTGAGTCATGCCGCGTACGTTGAATTGGCGAAGTACTACGAACATCAAACGAAGGATTTCGGTCGCGCCGCCGAGTTGGTTCAACAATGTCTGAGGCAGATGGAGTTGGAGGAGGAGCTTTCGCGCCTGACCGGCCGAGGAATGGGGCCAGCGGTTCCCCCGGGGACCGTGGAAGCACTCGCGCACCGATTGGAAAGACTGGAGCGCCGTCGAGCGCGCACGAAATCATGACGAAACCCTGGTACGAAGCCGCCTTTGGGGCGGACTATATGAAGCGCTACGCCCATCGCGATGATCGCGAGGCGAAGAGCGCCGTTCGCACGTTCATTGATCGCGCCGATCTGCCGGAGGGATCCCGCGTGCTCGACTTCTGCTGTGGAGCAGGACGCCACATGGCGATTCTGGCAGAAGAAGCCATGGACGTTTACGGAATGGATCTCTCGCGCGATTTGTTGCGCGAAGCGGCCGACCTCTTCGTCGAGCCCCCGCTCGCCCGCGCCGATATGCGCCGCGTCCCATTTGCCGATCACGCGTTCGATGCGGTCACGCACTTCTTCACCGCGTTCGGCTACTTCGAGACGGACGAGGAGAATCTGTCGGTCTTCGACGAAATCGCGCGTGTGCTGTGCCGCGGCGGTGTGTACCTGTTCGATTTTCTCTCTGCGCCCGCCGTTATCCGGCAGTTCGAGGCTACCGCCGAATTGCACAACGTGGAGCAATTGGGCGGCAACATGCACCTGGAATCCACGCGGCGTCTGACCGCTGGTGCGGTTCGTGTGGAAAAGGAAATGCGATTCGAGGAAGACGGTCGCATCGAGCGAACAATCACGGAGTCTGTCCGTCTGTTTCGGCCGGAGACGCTTCGGGAAGCGCTCAACAAGAGCGGCTTCGACTTGCAGGAAGAGTGGGGAGACTACAAGGGCACGCCGTACGAAGAATCCGAGGCAACGCGCTGGGTCGCCCTCGCGCGCCGGAGGTAATGTTGCTCGGGAAGAAGCAGTCGACTGGAACGGCTCTGCAGATGTGGCGTGCGCGAGTGCGCGCTCTGCCATGGCCGCAGATTCTCCTGATGCTCCTTGCTGGGATTGCGCTCGCCTACCTGCAACGATTTCGCACGTGGCATGAGTTGTACGATCGCACGGTCTTCATACCTTATGTGCTGGCCGAATCGGACGTCATCTTCAACTCGCGCGTCCTGATGCGCCTGTACTTGCGGTTCTTCTGGGACAATACTCCCTTTGATATCTACACTGTGAACTTCATCACCCAGTGCATCGCAGCATCCGTGGCGCTGCTGGCGACATGGGCCTTTGCGGGTCATTGGCTGAAGCGAACGCACGCCCTGATCGCTGCGCTGCTCGCCGGAGGATGGACGTGCTGGGCCTACGTCCATTTGGCATCGCGTTTCTCTTACCCATACGACTTTCCAGCACTTGCATTCAGCGCCCTCGGGCTCGTTGCGATCGTGAAACGTCGCTACTGGGGAATCGTCGCCTGCATCATCATTGGCGGATTCAACAAGGAATCGATCTTCTGGCTGGTGCCGGCCTGGTTCTTCTTTGCGATGTCAGAACCTGCCAATCGCCGCAGCCGGTCCGAATGGCTCCGATCGATCGCTCTGGGTTGTCTTTTTGTGCTCGTCTACCTGACCCCGCGGCTTTTCATTCCCCAGGGAGATGAGGCCTCCGCTCTGACGGTGTCGCTTGTAGAAAGCGATCCGCGTATGAAGCTTCACGGCTCGCCCCTGATCGTACAGAATGCTTATTACTTCTTTACATGCGCGCGAACGCGAGGATTCCCCTGGATGCAGATTTCCGTGATGCCGCACGTGCTGGTTCTGCTGTTATGGCGCCGCTTCCCGAGTGACTTGCGCTGGCTGTATGCCGCGTTGCCGTTCTTCCTGGTACCGACGCTGATTGCAGGAAATGTCTGGGAACTGCGGATCTTCAATGAGATTCTGCCTCTGACGACGACAGCGTTCGTGATTGGCATCTGCAGGACCGGGAGACAGAGAGGAGACTGCTGAAACGGCGGAGCCTATCGTGCCTCAAGAAATCGTCTTTCAAATACTGCGTTACAACGACTCGCATCACCGGGGCGGTGTGGTTGATCTTTGGAATGAGGTCTTCCAGTACAGTGCGCCTCACAACGAACCGGGCCTTTCGATTGATCGGAAAATGGCCGTGGACGATGGCTTGTTCCTGGTCGCTGTGGATTCGAACGGCATTGTGATCGGCACGATTATGGGAGGCTATGATGGTCATCGGGGCTGGATCTACTCTCTCGCGGTCGAACCATCTCACCAGAGAATGGGTATCGGCGCATCGCTTCTTGGGCACGTCGAGAAGATGCTGATCGCTCTTGGGTGTCTGAAGATCAACCTGCAGATTCTTCCCGGCAACGAGCAGGTGCAGGAGTTCTATCGCCGGTTCGGCTATGCGACGGAAGAACGCATCAACATGGGCAAGAAGATCGACGAGAATCAGTGATATTCTGGGGGCGCTCTCAGTCCCGTTTTGCGCCCCGCCAATCGATTCCCACATCGAGTTTCAGCCGCAGCCGGTCCGCCAGTTGCGCGGCACCGTGTTGGATGTGCCGAATGTTGACAAGCTGATGTTCGAGCTTCGGCACCTTGTACCACCAGAACCCACTCTCGGGGCTCAGAATATCCATCGAATCGATCGCGTCATTCACCAGCCCATCGCAGAAATCCCAATACTGCAGAATCTGCTCGCGTGTGTGAGGATCCGGAATCGGCGGCAGGTCGCTCGTCGGATCGGGCGGCCCCGGGATGCAGTCGGGGCACTGGACGTTCGAGACCTGCTGCTCCCATGGCTGGAAGGATTCGGAATCGGGCTGGATATAAAGGTGCGTGAAGAAAAGCGTATGGTAAGCCAGTTGCCAGAATGTGTTTCGGTATTCCCGGCTGATCCACAGGTCATCCGGGCATGGCTCGACGCACTGGCGCAGCATCGCCAGTGCCGCGTGATATTGGCTCTTCAACACGTCGCGAAGCAGTTCCGTCTCGCTCATTGGAATCTCCTGTTTGTTGCAGATTACGCGTAAAGGAGAGCATGGCTGGAACAAGAGGACAAAGAGATTCTCTCGGTCATCGATCGGGCTGAATACCGATGTCGCGAAGACCTATTCCCAGCAGGCGATCGTCGTCTCCCAAACCGAGTGCAGAAGGCGATTGGGCATCCGGGAATCGCAGCACCAGCAGGCAGCGCCCTTCCTTGTCGGGACCGGGCACATGGAATGTCTCAACCTGGTCGGCGAAATCCGGCTGTTCGATACGGGAAATCTCCTCACCATTCCACTCGACGATCATCAGGAAGCGATGGGATTCCACGTTGGGGCTGTATGTGAATCCGCCAATCGAGATGAGCTTTGGACCTGGGCGATCATCTTTCCAGACGACGCGGGCAATCTTCTCCTCGCTCCACCGGAAGTCGCCCTCCGGGCCACTCCACCCCCAGTCGAAGAACAACTGGAAGTCATCCGCCGCACCGATGTGCCCAGTTTCCGGAAGTTCCGGGATTCTGAGAGGTGGAGCCGGCATGTGGAGCCCCCACAGCGCCTGCATGCGTCCCCAGTTCCAGAGTTCCGCGGTGCTTGCCTCCAGCCGATGAATGCGATTCCAACGCGCCGTTTCCTCGTCGAATGCTCCCCTGCCATTGATCAGCATGGAGAGCGTCGAGAGAATTGCGAATGAGCCCCAAACCAGCCACTTGTTGGAATCTCTTCGCGACGCGACATCCATCGATCGCACAAGACAGATCGTCAGGAAAGGTAAGGCGCCGGTCATGAGTCGCGCCCCGTAGCAATGGCCGCCCCACCAGACCGGCCAGCAACTGAGCAGCGCGAGGTGCAGTCCAAAGCCGGCCAGCCCGAGAATCGCTATGTGATCGAGAAAGGACTTCCGATATGCCAAGCCGATCGCGAACACCCACAGGAAAATCGGCGCCGTCACGAGCAGGCCACGTGAGGGACTGAACAGAACGCCAGGCAGTGCCTGCGGAATCGACTTGAGTGTCAGTCCGGAACCCTGGTGGAAGTAGTATGGGAGAGAACTCCCCGTCAGCGCGTGGTGGATGAATGCGAATCCGGCCGCCCAGCAAAGGCCGGCAATCACCGTCGCGAGAAGAAGATTTCGACGGTAGATTGCCTGCCAGCCAACAACCGCGATCACTCCCGTCAGATTAATCGGTCTCACGAGAACAGCCAATGCGAGTAGTGACCCGACCAGGATTCCATGAAGCGTTGGCCGTTTGGGTATGCGCTCAGACGTGACAAAAAGCAGGGCGCCCATCAGGAAGACGATGCCTGTGGTGTCCCCCCAAAGCGCACGGCTGGTTGTGGAGAACACCATCGTCCCAAATGCCACAACGAGCGCAGCCACCGCGGCCAGATGCAGCGGGAGACTCCGCGCGGCGAAGAGGTAGACGAGAAGAACGAAGAACGCACTGAGGAGAGCTGCCAGGTCGCGTTGGATCCGAGTCTCTCCGTCCTGATCGGGCGAGCCATCCTCGCTTCGGGCGCTGACGCCGCCAACATGATTCCACAGCCAAACCATCGGCACGAGAAGCATCGAGGTCGTTGGTGGGTAGCCGTAGTGAAGGTGTCCATTCTGCCAGGTCAGTTGGTACGACGGCGGGGGCGCAGCGGGGTTTCCTTCGGAATCGAAAAGCTGCGGAAAAGCACTGTCGAGTTCCAGCGTTCGCTCGGACATAAGAACTTCAGAGAGCAACACAGTGTAGCGCGTATCGGCTCCATCCTGGTGGACTGGGGCGGTACGAAAGACACACGCGCAGAGAAGAAAGACAAGGCATCCGACAATCCACTGGAGGCGGCGAGCTGCGCGGAGTTCTCCTGTTGGAATCCCGTCATCAGACATAGAAAAAACGTGCTGCCACGCTCCCCGGCGGGCAACGGCAAAGCCTTGAGGATTCCGTCGCAAGACTGAGTTTGGACGATGGAAAGAGGCGCTCTTCTTGCTTCTATTGATGGAATCATCCAAACGAGGAGTCGAAGATCAACATGGCGAAGTCCCAAGATCCAACAACCTCCGAACTGGTGGGCAAGAAAGCCCCGACCTTCACCCTCCCCGACCAGAACGGGAAGAAGCGCAAGCTGTCCGATTACAAGGGGCAGTGGGTTGTCCTATTCGCGTATCCGAAAGACGCCACACCGGGGTGTACAAAAGAAGCCTGCGGCTTTCGCGATGCGGCGGCGGACTTCAGGAAACTCGGCGCCCAGGTGCTCGGCATCTCAATTCTGGACACTGCCTCGAAGAAGAAGTTCGCCGACAAGCATGGCCTCAGCTATCCCCTGCTGGCGGACGAGGATCATGCCGTCGCGGAGAAGTACGGTTTCTGGAAGGAGAAATCAATGTACGGGAAGAAGTTCATGGGGATCAATCGCGAGACGTTTGTGATCGATCCGGAAGGCAAGATCGCCGCGCATTGGCAGAAGGCCAGCGGGAATGAGGCACACAGCGCGGAAGTGCTGGAGTGGATCAAGGCGAAGGTAGAGTGACTGCTTCTACGGCCTCAGGAGCCGATCAAGAAACTCGAAAACCCTGGCGAAGTTCGTGGGAGATTCGAATCGTTCTCCTCCATGTCCCGCGCCATCCAGTAGGTCGAGAGTGACCGAGTCCGCGCCGAGCACGGTTCTGAGCTTCTTGGCGAAGAAGATCGATTGCTCGACGGGAACGATGCCATCCTCAGTTCCATGCTGGACGAGGAAGGGCGGATTGTCGGGGGCGATGTAGGTTTCTGGGTTGGCCTTCGCAACAAGGTCAGGAACTTCCGTGATCGTTGCACCGAGCATGCTGCTTTCGGGCGAATCTGGAAGGCTGTGTGTCGGTTCGCCCTTGCCGCTCTCTTGGAAATGCTCATCCATCTCGAGGAAGTTCGTCGGACCGTACCAGTCGACAACAGCCTGGACCCGACTTGAGAACTCGCGATTCCCAAGCGACAGGTCTTCCAACTCTTCGACTCCCCCGCTGGTTCCGGCAAGCGCCGCAAGGTATCCGCCTGCGGAATCGCCCCAGATGCCAACCGCATCGGGCCTCACGCGAAACCGCTCTGAGTTCGCGCGAAGGAAGCGGATGGCTGCCTTCACATCCTGAATGTTCGCGGGGAAGATTGCTTCGCCACTGAGGCGATAGTTGATCGCGGCTGCCAGGTAGCCGGAAGCCACGAGTGCCTTCGCCCAAACGTGGGTGCTCGACTTGTCGCCGAACATAAAGGCACCGCCATGGACGAGGATGACGGCTGGAAATGGTCCCTGCCCGTCCGGCACGAAAACATCCATCTTCTGTGCAGAAGATTTGTCGGCGTACGGGATATCCGAAAGCACATTCTCGTTCTGGCGCATATTCCCATATTCCACATAAGGTCGCGCCGCGAATTGCACGCACCGTTTCCAATATGAACCAAACGATTGGTGAACCAATGGTCAACGCGTATTGGCCTGGATAGAACACACACCTCCGCCTCCTTGGAGCCCTTCACAGGATCGATGCCACTTGACGCACATTCCCCCATTGCGATATACGTTTAGGCGGAGGATGCGACATTACTTGTCGCACACAAACTGGAGGACGGGAGGTCTCCGCGGGGAGCGGAGATGTGCGTTCATGCTATCAGATAGACGGGAGTTCCTGAAGCAGCTCGGAGCCGTTACCGGGAGTGGCTTGCTGGGGACCGGATCTGCCTTTGCATCCGAGTCCAAGCATGGCCCGGCAGTCTCCGAGGATGCTGTGGGTGTGTTGGTTGACCTGACGCTCTGCATCGGGTGTCGGCTCTGCGAGCACGCTTGTAAGAAGGGCAATGGATTCGATGCAGGACCGGTCGAGAAGTACGATGACCAGTCCGTCTTTGCAGAACAGCGCCGCCCAGCGCCGGACGCTTACACGGTGATCAACGCCGAACCAAATCCGGAAGTGCCCGGCCAAGACGTTTACATCAAGACAAATTGCTTCCACTGCAATTACCCGGCCTGCGTGTCGGCGTGCATTGTTGGCGCATTGCACAAGACGGAAGCTGGTCCGGTTGTTTACGATGCCTGGAAGTGCATCGGGTGTCGCTACTGTATGGTGGCTTGCCCATTCCAGATCCCGGCCTATGATTATCACAATCCGCTGACGCCGGAAGTTCAGAAGTGCGAGCTCTGTCACGAGCGCCTCGAGGCCGGCGGAATGCCGGAGTGCGTAAAGGCCTGCCCGCGCGAGACAATGGTGTTCGGCAAGCGCACTGAGCTTATCAAGCTGGCCCACGAAAGAATTCGCAAGAATCCCGGCAAGTACATCGATCACGTCTACGGTGAGCACGAGGTCGGCGGAACGAGTTGGATGTACCTGTCGAGTGTGCCGTTCGAGGAGATCGGATTCCTCGATCTGCCGAAGGAAGCGCCCCCCGCGCTGACGGAGAAGATCCAGCACAGCGTCTTCAAGTACGGACTGCCGCCGCTGATGCTATACGCTCTCCTGGGCGGTGTCATGTACCTGACGAAGCCGCGCCAAGGATTTGCGCCACTGAAGAAGGAGACCCTGGAGGCACTGGAGAAGGGACCCGAGCCGGAAGCGGAGCCCGAGGCCAAGGCAACCAGGGAAGATCATCCGTGGGAGGAATGGGAGCACGATCACCCGCCGGATCATCACTTACATGCGCACGAAGAAGAACCGGCCCCGGTGAAGGGGAGATTCTTCACGCCTGGCGTCATGGTGTTGATCGCACTCGCTGCCACGGGTCTGTTCTTTGGCCTCAAGCGTTTCATCTTCGGCCTGGAATCCACGACGAACCTGGATCACCAGTACCCCTGGGGTCTGTGGATCGGAGTCGACGTGGCAAGCGGCGTTGCGCTGGCGGCGGGCGGTTTTACGACAGCGTTCCTTGCTCATATCATACATCGTGAAAGATATCACGCAATCGTCCGACCGGCACTCCTGACAGCGATGCTTGGTTACACGTTCGTCTGTCTGGGTCTCCAAGTAGACCTGGGGCGATACTACAACGTCTGGCACCCGATGTTCATGTGGCAGGGCAACTCCGTGCTCTTTGAAGTCGGCATGTGCGTGATGTGCTATCTGACAGTCCTCTACCTGGAATTCATGCCCATCGCGTGCGAGACTTTCATGGCTCAGGATCGCTTCCCACGGATCAAGAAACTTGCAACCTTCGCTTACGGCAAGGTGAACAAGATCATGTTCCTTCTGGTGATCGCAGGCGTCGTTCTTTCCTGCCTGCATCAGTCGTCACTGGGAACGTTAATGGTGATCGCGCCGTCGAAGCTGCATCCTCTCTGGTGGACGCCTCTGTCGCCGTTGCTCTTCCTTCTATCCGCGATCGCGGTCGGTTTCCCGATGGCTATCTGGGAATCGCTGCTCGCGAGCAAGTCATTCAAACTGAAGCCCGAAATGGACGTCCTTGGACCATTGGCGCGCCTTATTCCATTCACGTTGGGCGTGTACCTGATCATCAAGATCGGCGACATGATCTGGCGCGGGACCTATACGTATCTGGGCGATGGTTCAGTGGAGAGCATCTGCTGGATCATTGAAGTCGGTGCCGGTGTGATTCTGCCGATCGTCATGTTCGCCATACCGAAAGTCCGCCGCTCGCCGAAGTTGCTCTTCATCCCGGCGACGCTGGCCGTGCTTGGCGTGTTGTTCAATCGCGTGAACGTATTCGTGATCGGCTACAACCCGCCGTACACGGACAAGACGTACGTTCCGTCCATCGGAGAATTCGCCGTCACGATCGGGCTGATTGCCACGTTGATGCTGGTCTATCGCGTGATCGTCACTTTCTTCCCAGTCATCAGCCAGCCGAAGGCGAAGGTAGCCGCATGAGAGACATCAGACCACGTTACATTCTTCTGCTTGCCATGCTGGCAGTCCTGGGAGTGTTCGCTTCGTCGCAGCTTGTTCTTGCCAATTGCGATGAAGACGAACCGGCGGAGAAGGGTCCGGAGATCGTGATCCTGGACGAGTTGGAGAACGAATACGAGCCGGTTCCGTTCGACCACCTGGCGCACGCCCAGATGGCCCAGATGTGGCACGGATGCGTGACCTGCCATCACTACAGTCCGCACCCGGAGGACGCCTCCAGCACGGCAACAATAGTTCTTTCGGAAACGCCGCGGCAGGAAGAGTCCGCGCAATTCCCGGCCTGTAGTTCCTGCCATGAAGTCGGTCTGGATGAATCGGAAATCACTATGCCGGGCTTGAAGGGCGCCTATCACCGCCAGTGCCTGAATTGCCACAAGGAATGGATGCACGAGAACGCCTGCGTGATTTGCCACGAACCCAAGGATTCAGAAGTGGAGCCCATGCAACCGACGTCGGGAGACATCGTTGGCCGGATGCACCCGCCGATTCCCGAGCCTGGAGACGTGTACTACAAGACACGGTTCACGCCTGCAGATGGTGGAAACGTCCTGTTCCGCCACCAGGAACACACGACGCGATACGACATCCGGTGCGTCGATTGTCACTTTGAAGACAACTGCTCGCACTGTCACGGCTCGGAAGGCGATACAACAGCGCAAAAGCCCCTGAAGCCGGGCATGACATGGGATGAATCGCACGGACCCTGCATGGCCTGTCACAAGGATGATCGGTGTCAGCATTGCCACTTCCACGATGAGACCGATCCCCCACCGATGTTCAGTCACGAAATGACGGGGCAGGTACTCGACGAAGATCACGTGGAGATCGCGTGTTCGGAATGCCACATGAACTTGCGGTGCGATGAAGTGCCGTCTTGCGGTGGCGTTGCTTGCCACAATGAAAAGCCCATCGAGTATCCAACAGATCTGCCAGGGCCAGTCCTGACGCCGACTCCATCGCCGACGCCTCTGCCACCCGTGCGAGGAACCGAAGAAGCAGATGGACAGCCAGATGCGCCGGCTGCAGAGGGAGGCGGTCTATGAACGCCTCCACGATACGGCAATTATTCGGAATCGCGTGCTTGCTGATGCTTGTCTCTGCAGCCCGAGTCTATGCCGTCGACAAACCGACAGAAGCGGTCGATCCCGGTGGCTGCGTCACAACCGAGTGTCACGGAGAAGTCGAAGACTATGCCGTGCTACACGGTCCGGTCGGCGGTCTCACGTGCGATGCATGTCACGAAGTCGTCAGCGTCGAAGAACACACCTTCCGACTCTGGCGAGAGGGCGAGAAGCTCTGCACCTATTGTCACGAGTTCGATACCGGCCTGCTGCCTGTTGTGCACTACCCGGTCACGGCCGGCGAGTGCCTCGGTTGCCACAATCCCCACGGCGGACCGGATCATGCACTGAGTCGCGAAGAGACAATGGCGGATACGTGCGGCCGTTGCCACGAGAGCGTTTCCTACGGCAAGGAATTCATGCACGACCCCATCATGAAGGGCGAGTGCACGAATTGCCACCGTCCCCACGCGTCGAGATTCCCGATGCTGCTGGACATTGTCGGCGACGACTTGTGCCTGGCTTGCCACAAGGACTTCGGCAAGGATATGCAGCAGATTAAGTTCCGGCACGAAGCACTGGATGAGGGCTGTGAAGCCTGTCACGATGTGCATGCTTCCAACTACCCGTCGGGTCTTTCGCTTTCGATCGCTGATGGCTGCCTGCAATGCCATGAGGATGTGCGCGAAAGCACTCTAGCAGATGTGAAGCACCCATCCGTGGTCGATGAACGCGCCTGTCTGTCATGCCACACGGCGCACGGTGGGGACCTGGATGCTCTGATGCGCGACGAGCCCGTTCGCGTCTGCATGGATTGCCACGACGAGAAGATCGAGAAGGACGGCGTGGAACTGATGACCGCGATGGTGCGCATCAACGATCCGTCGCGCTTCAAGCACACGCCGGTGGCGGAAGGCGAATGTGGAGGCTGTCACACGATTCACGGTGGCGATCAGGTCGCGCTACTGCAGAGTGCCTACTCGACAGATTTCCACCAGCAATTCTCCCCCGAGAACTATGATCTCTGCTTCGAGTGTCATGACGAACGCCTTGTGCAGGAAGAGAACGTCGGCGATCTGACTGGGTTCAGAAACGGCGAACGAAATCTGCACTTCGTCCACGTGGCGGAGGGTGAGGACTTCGCCCGCAACTGCAGAGTCTGCCACGGCGTACACACATCCACGTACCCGATGTTGATTCGCGACAAAGTTCCCTACGGCAATTGGATGATGCCGATTCGGTTCGAAAAGACCGAGACCGGCGGAACCTGCATGACGGGCTGTCACACGGACTACGCGTATGATCGCGAGCATCCAGTCGATTCGACAACGCTGATCGCCGCCGATTCGCCGCGTCTGCCACGAGCGGATAAGGATGAGCCGGTACTTGCCATGTTCACGGGGATGAACCTCGACGGAGAAGTCGTTGAGGTTCCCGACGGAAACCGTCCGAGCATCATCATGTTCCTGCGCGGTGGCCAGCCACAAAGCCAGCAGATGATGGAAACGGTTGCGGCAGAGAGCAGCGCCCTTCAGCCGGCGCAGATCGTTGCCATCTTCAGCGGCGAGACGGCCGGTGAGCAGGCAGAACCATACGCCGGCACAAGCAGCGCCCCCTGGCCAATCCTGATTGATCCGGAGTACCATCTCTCCAGCATGCTGGGCGTTGAGGTCTGGCCCGCAGCGTTCATTGTGCAGTCGGATGGCGTCCAGATTGCACACATCGGCGGAGCGCCTCTTTCCCTGGCGGTCTCGCTCGAATCCTACATCCAACTGGCTCGTGGCGAGATCGATCGCGAAGCCGTTCGCCAGCGTTTGGCTTCGAACCAAGTCATCGGCGACGGGTCCGCCAAGAGCGCCATCTGGCACCTGCAGATGGGCGGCAAGCTGCTTGATGAAGGAAAGCCGGAAGAGGCTCGTGCAATGTTTGCAAAGGGCCTCGAACTGGATCCGGAGTCGGTGGATCTGAAGGTTAAGATGATCAGCACGCTCGCGGAACTTAAGAATGCGAAGGATGCTATCAACCTTCTGGATCGCTTGCCCGAGGATGCACTGCCGGAGTGGCAAACGAATCTGCTTCGCGGCCAGGTCATGGCAGCCGTCGGCCAATGGGATGAAGCTCGTCGCCTTGCTGTTGAAGTCCTGAAGCAGCGCCCGAATCTCGGCGATGCGCACTACCTGATGGGCATGGTGTACGAGCAGAACAAGCAATTCGAACTGGCCGCTGAAGAGTACCGCGCAGCAATCAAGGCAGGGGGACGCTAACAGCGCCCCCACTCATTACGGGCGCGATTCCCTGGAGGATTCCCTCCGGCGGAATCGCGCCCTCTTTTGGATTTCCCCGTTCCAGCACTTTGGAGTTCTGATTGCTCTCTGTAATAGTCTTATCCCCTCGGGGTTGCATTGGCTCGGCGAGTGTGACAGGATCGCACAACCTGACGAAGAATGCACTCAAGGAGAGCGATATGTCGGACATTACGCTGGAACAAGCACACGAAGTCCTGATGGCGGCCGTCGCAGCATCGAACGAACTGGGACTGAAAATGGACGTCGCCGTCGTGGATGCCGGGGCGAACTTGAATGCCTTTGCGCGCATGGATGGAGCCTGGCTCGGCAGCATCGATATTGCGATCAAGAAGGCTCGCACTGCCCGGTTCTTCGATATGCCGACGGGAGCGATCGGCGAACTATCGCAACCGGGAGGTTCGCTCTACAACATCGAGCACTCAAATGGCGGGCTGATCACCTTTCCCGGCGGCCTACCCATCAAGAATCCCGCGGGCGAAGTTATTGGGGCCATCGGAGTCTCCGGCAGCACCGTCGTGAACGATCACGCCGTGGCATCGGCAGGTATAGCGGCGGTCTCCTGTTAGGGATCAACGAGAGAAGCCCCTCCCGGGAATCAGGAGGGGCTTCTTTCCTGCTTCTGTTTCGCGGTGCGTCTTACGCCCAGTCGGCCATGCGTCGCTCCGGCACAACATAGGCCATCGATTTTGCTTCCTGCGGCGTCATCGCAGGGTTGCGATACTTGAGGCCGAAGATCTTCGCGACGTTCTCGAACGCGTCTGTGTTCTTGATCAGGCCATTGAAACCATCCTGGCCTGGCCCGACGGCTGCCAGAACGACCATGTCCTGCGTGTGGTTGCAGCCGGTGAATCCAACGCCATTGTGATTGCCGAGAACCTGAGCAAAAATACCTGAGAATCCGCGTTCGAGCTCGTTGACTTCGCCAACGTCCTTGCCCTTTGCGCGATCGAGAATGAGTTGGCATTCATCGAGCGGAAGCTCTATGCCCCAGCCATCCTGGATCATTCCCTTCACAGATTCGGCGGTCGCATCGTTGGACTTCTTCAGTCCCCACTCCAGACCGTCGAAGGAACGCTTTGCCTTCGCAATCCGTTCGAAGAATTCCGTGCTGTCACCGTAGTAACTGCCCATGCCATTTAGGCCCGGATTTGAGTTTCCATGATCGCTCGTTACGATGATCAGCGTGTCGGGGTAGTTCTTCTGGAACTCGAGAGCGATCTCGATCGCGTCGTCGAATGCCAACTGATCCCAGAGCGTGGCTGCGATGTCATTGCCGTGCGCTGCGTGATCGACACGCGCGCCTTCGACCTGCAGCAGAAAGCCCTTCGGGTTCTTCGCGAGCCGATCGAGCGCTTCCTGCGTCATCTCGGCGAGCGTCGGAACGGTCTCCTGCAGTTCCTTGCTGTGATTCTGATCGATCGTGTAGGGAACATGGCTCTTGTCGAACACTCCAAGTAGCGGCTTGTCTTTCGGTGCACCAAGCATTGCCTTCTTCTCGCGAACGACCGCATAGCCGGCGGCTTCGTAGGCACCCGCAACGTCGTCCTTGTTCATGCGACGCATCTCGGGGAAGAAATGCCGCGCTCCCCCGCCAAGGATGACATCGACCTTGTCGATGTACTGCGGAGCGATCAGGTCTTCGTCATCGCGAGAAGACTGCACTGCGCCAAAGCCGGCAGGCGTCGCGTGCGTGACGCGTGCCGTCGTGACCAACCCGGTGCCGACGCCCTGCTCCTTCAGCAAGTGATGAATCGGGCGCAACTCACGACCGTCCGGCAGCACATTGATCGATCCGTTGAAGACGCGGGTTCCGGAACCCAACGCCGATGCAGCGGCCGCCGAGTCCGTAACGAGTGAACTCAACGAGTGCGTCTCGCAGAATCCATGGGCGACCTTGTGATCCTGCAGCAGTTCAGCGAACTTCGTTGGCTTATTGCGCGCGATTTTCGAGAACTCCTCGGCCATCGACGGGACGCCAATGCTCATGCCATCGGAGATCATAAAGATCACGCGGCGGGGCTTCCCCCCAGCAGGCGGGTTCAGACTGGCTCTGCCTTTCTCTTCGGCAGCCATTGCCGTCGGCGCGATCGCCAAAGCGGCGGCCCCCATCGACGCGTTCTTCAGAAATTGTCTGCGTGTGGACATCAAGTTCCTCCCTATCGGAGAGATAATATGGGCATTTTGAAAGATTTCGATCTGGCGACGGCCTGCAATCAGCGGCCATTTCAACGCGGCATTGAGGACCAACTGCCCCGCGGGTTCAACCCATATCGGAACCCGCAGAATCGGCCACTACTCATTGAAGACCGAGCCAAACGAGGAGAAGATAGGCCAGCCCGACGCCGAGTTCCGAGAAACCCACGGCCTTTGCGGTTGGCAGCAGCTTCGGCACGGCCATTCCCACGACGGCCCGTGTAGCCAGCAGCACCCCCGCGGCCACGACCGTAATCCCGAGATCCCCCCGGGCCCATCCTGCCAGCACGATCAGCAGAATCGCGACATGGATCGCGTGGACGGGCCACTGAGCGGGCGATGCTTGAGTGCCCTTTCCGCCCAGCCGATACCGCACGTACGGAATGGTGCCGACTTGGCGCAACGCCAACAGCCCCCACGCCCATGCGGCGACGGCCCAGGTTCCTCCCCCCGACACGACGATGGCCGCAGCCAGTCCCGTGGGGGACAGCGCGCCAATGAGTTCCACCGACAGCGCACGCGCGCCGAGTTTGACGCTCAGGTGGAAGAACGCCATTCCCAGCACCGCTCCTACCGCCAGCGGAACAATTACCGCGAGCGGCTGCTCCCCTGCCGACAGAGCCGCACCCGCCAGCGCCGCCGTCGCGATCGCGAACCCAATGGCAATGGCTCGCCCCGGACCGCCGAATCGCTGGGCCCGGCGAATCGCCTGGCCAGCCCAGAATCCCGTCACACCCGAGGCCGCCAGCAGCGCCCCCGCCCCCGTCGGCGCCAGCAGCAGACCAAGCACGATGGGCTCAGCCAGCGCCACGGTCGCGCCGTGTTCGCTCGGCAACATCACGCGCCGCAACGTCTGTGTGAACGCTCGATTCATCGGGTCCCAAACGAAAGAGGCGGGCACGTGGCCCGCCCCCTCCGGCGAAAGTCATGCGGGTGAACTTGTAAGCCGAATCCTGTACCCGCCCGAGGGCGGATTGCGGTCATTCATCTTGGGCCGATGTCACCATCGGCCTCCAGCGACCTACCCGAGAGTCCCGCGGCAGTGCCGCATCGAGCCGGGCCGGCTCTGCTCTCCTATTTGGTCTTGCACCGAGTGGGGTTTAGCCGGCCGCCCCGTTGCCGGGACGCCGGTGCGCTCTTACCGCACCTTTTCACCCTTGCCTGTGCTCTTGCGAGCCATCGGCGGTGTTGTTTCTGTGCCACTTTCCGTCGGGTTACCCCGCCTTGCCGTTAGCAAGCACTCTGCCCTGTGGTGTTCGGACTTTCCTCCCGCGCCGAAAGGCGCCGGCGACCGCACCGTCCACCCGCGGCGAGAAGCGTGCGTGCAACGCCCGCAGCTTGGCAAGCAGAAGTGGGGAGGGGAATTGACGACACTGATTCTGCGACGGAACATTTCTCCATGAACGGGAACGAGGAAACTAACTCAAGATCGCAGTTTGATCGGCTTCGAGTCTTTCTAGGAGTCGAGGGACTTCGCCGGATCCCATGGGCCATGGGCATTGTCTGCTCGGCATTCCTGATCATCGGCGGCATCACCGCCATCGCTGCGGGGGGACGGAGTTGGATCAACTGGAGCGGCGGCGCATACTTCGGATCGTACTTCTCCGCCAGCATCCTGCTCTACGCCTTCTTGTTCTGTCTCGTTCAGTTCTTGCTGCACGGCTGGAAGCGCCGCGCCGTGTGGCAGATCGTCTTGCTGATCCTATTCGCCTCTGTCCTGCTCGTATTCCACTTCTGCTTCCTGGACAAGGTCCGAGGCGTTGTCATCTGGCCAATGTGAGACGGTGCGTTCGGCCGGCGGCAGGTTCTTTATCCTCACGGCTCATAAGGCTGCGAAAGCACCTCGACTCGTTCCAGGTAAATTGAACTTCCGACGTCCAACAATTGCTGCGATGGGTTTGCGAGCAGGTCGAAGGAGCAGAGCAGGCTTCCGCCCGATCCCATGTTCGGTGGGAAGAAGACGGTGTACTGCTTTGAGTTTCCCACGGTCGGAAGGTCGGCGGCCGAGCCCGTTGCGGCGATGTTCGTGTATTGGCTCGCGCGGAAGCGCGATTCATTCAGGCGCAAGCGGAACTCGGGGACTTTCTGCGGATCCTCGATGTCCGTTCCCACGGTAAAGACGGCCCAGTAGCGACGACCCGATTCGATCGCGACGTTGTTGGACGAATTGAGCGATGAACCCCAGAAGCCAAATTGGAAGTCATCCGTGTCCGCAATGCTAATGCCAAGACGCCGGTTCGCGGCATCGTACGCGAAGGTCGGTTCAGCGAAGACGCCTGGAATCGTGTACGATTTCCAACCATCTTGCCCTTGAAGGAAGGGGTATTCGCGGTCGACGAGCGTGCTCGCCACAAACGGATCAGACATCGATTTGAGATCGACACGATCAAGCATCACCGTCGCCGTCGCCGAGTCCTGCGGATAGAAGTTCAGCATGTCGAAGTAGCACCGGAAAATCGAATCGTGTTCGTCGGATTGGAAGATGAGTGGGTAGTCGCGCCCTCCAGGCGTTGGCGAGAATGCCCCGTCGAAATTCGATTCGATCAAGAGGACCTCTGATTTTCCACCTCCCCCGGTTGTTGTGCGCATCCGAATCTGCGGGGAACGACTGCGATCTGGTCCGTTCGCCGCGACTCGGAAAGTGGCGACATAAATCGAGGTGCCCGGTTCGCCCGCCAGTCTCTCCGTATCCATCCGAGTCGGCATTTTGCCGGGCGCTACGATCTCGTAGGCGGGCGATTGCCAGATGCCCACCTGATTCGTGTTGTCCGTCGCCGTTGTGTCCAGCGTCCCCGGCTCACCCGGCGTGTTACCGAACACAGGCGAGGAAAAGCCGGGATACCCAAATGGCTGCCAGCCCTCTCGTCCAATGGCGAATTCGTAGGACTTGTGCCGGACTGACCCCAGGTTCTCGAACCACGCAACCCGATCGTCGTTTTCGGATGCAGAGAGAACGTCCTTGTCCCCATCGCCATCCAGATCCACGGCGAGCACCGACCTGGGCAGTCTGAGGTTGGTGGAGATGGTTTGCTGGGAACTGAAGGTTCCCGCTCCATCGAGGTTCTCGTACCATGCAATGCGGCCATCTGTACGGGAAGAGGAAAGAACGTCTTCGTCCCCGTCGCCGTCGAGGTCGGCAGCAAAGACCGAGTTGGGGTGATGGGCGTATACTGTGATGGTCTGCTGAGGGCCAAATGCCCCCTTTCCGTCGGTGTTCTCATACCATGCGATGCGGTCATCCCAAGAGGAGGCAGAAAGGACGTCGAGATCGCCATCGCCGTCGAGGTCCGATCCAAAGACGGAATTGGGGCCTTCGGGCTCGAGGGAGATGATCGCTCCAGGGCCGAAGTTCCCCTTTCCATCCGTATTCTCGTACCACACCACTCGGTCCTTTTGGTAGAAAGCGGCAAGGAGGTCGAGATCGCCATCGCAGTCCAGGTCCGCAGCAGAAACCGAGAAAACCACATAGGCCATAGTGGTGATGATCCGCTGGGGTCCAAAGGTCCCTTTCCCATCGATGTTCTCGTACCAGTAGATCCGGTCTTCCTGATAGGAGGCAGAGAGAACGTCGATATCCCCATCATCGTCAAGGTCTGCCGCGAGGATCAAAGAAGCGGTATCGGAGTCAGCGATGATTTGTGCCGGACCGAAGGTCGCTGCTCCGTCGATGTTTTCATACCACACGATCCGGTCATCCCAACCGGATGCCGAGAGGACGTCGTCGTCGCCGTCACCATCCAGGTCTGCCACAATGAGCGAATCAGCATAATCGATGTCGGTGGCGACTATTTGCTCGGGACCAAACGTCCCAGCCCCATCAACGTTCTCGTGCCACGCGATGTGATTGCCGCTGTAGGAGAGAGAAAGCACATCGAGATCCCCGTCGTCGTCAAGGTCTGTAACGGCCATGCAATGGGCTTTCCGGGCGAAGGTCGAGAGGATGTGCTGAGAGCCAAAGGTCCCCGCTCCATCGGTATTCTGGCACCAGGAGATTTCGCCCTCCCACGACTCGGCAGAGAGAATGTCGATGTCTCCGTCTCCATCCAGATCCGCCGCGAAGATGGAGTCGGCACCGGCGGGAATGGAGGTGATCGTCTGTCGAGGACCGAACGTCCCAGTCCCGTCGATGTTCTCGTACCACATGGTCCGACCATATTGGGAAGCGGAAAGGACGTCCTTGTCGCCATCGCCATCCAGGTCCGCCGCGAGAACGGAAAGGCAGCGATTTGCGGCGATCGTGATGGTCTGCTGGGGTCCGAAGGAACCTTCTCCGTCGATGTTCTCATACCATGCGACGCGATCGTCTTCATAGGAACCGGATAGAACGTCGATGTCCCCGTCGCCATCAAGGTCTGCTGCGAAGACGGATTCGGCACGATCTGCAGAGCTGGTGATGGTCTTCTGGGGGCCGAAGGTCCCCGCTCCGTCAATGTTCTCGTACCATGCAATGAGGTCATCGTTTTCGGACGCGGAGAGAACGTCGGCGTCCCCGTCGCCGTCCAGATCCACTGCAAAGACAGATGGGGGGGCATCTGTGGCCCTGGTGATAGTCCTCTCGGAACCAAAGGTCCCATTCCCATCTATGTTCTCATACCATGCAATTCGGTCGCCAGCATATAAGGCTGACAGTACGTCGAGGTCTCCGTCGCCGTCGAGATCTGCCGCGAAGATAGATTCGGCGTAATCGGCGCTGGTTGTGATAGTTCTTCGGGGACCAAAGGACCCTGCTCCGTCGATGTTCTCATACCACGCAATGCGATCGTCAGCCGGAGAGGCGGAGAGAACATCGATATCTCCATCGCCATCGAGATCTGCCGCCAATACTGAATCGGCACGAGTGGTTTCATAGGCAATGGTCCGCTGGGGCCCGAAGGTTCCCCCCCCATCCAGGTTCTCGTACCAAGCAATGTGGTCGTAATTCCCGGTGCCGAAGAGGATGTCAAGATCCCCATCGCTGTCCAGGTCCGCCGCGATGACCGAACGCGGAGCTCCCAGACTCGGGCCTACGACATTTTGCATGGGACCGAAGGTCGTTTGTCCCCGTGATAGGGCCGGGAGCATGGAAGCCAGAATGGCGATCAGGATATAGCAGCGAATCCGACTCGTAAACAGCATGATTACCTCTCTCCAAATCGTCCCGAGCAACATGATCGGAACGATTTTCAATCCTTCTCCTTCCGCTTCGTCACGGCATCCCCCTCCAACGGAAGGACACTTCCCCAGCAGAGGATTCGCGGAAGAATCGTTTACATCCGTACAGGGCGCAAGCAGAGAAACGATTGTCAGGTGCTGGCGAACACGAGATCAGAAATGTGAACCGTTCCGGCTAGGGCTACGGGTTTGGCAGCACCTCGTAGTCTTTCTGCCCGATCGACCAGTAATAGATGGTCCAGGCGTCGGCTCGGTCGACGATGTAGTCGCCGTTGACGTCGAACGCCTGCTTGTCGTTCACGGTGCCGGCGGCGAAATCGCGGGCGAGTTCGATCGCGTCGGACATGTTCGTCGAGCCGTCGAGGTTGTAGTCGCCGACGGGCGGATGGCTGGAGGGATCGCCTTCGTCGCTCGAGAAGTAACGTTCGGATTCGTCCGTAAACCCGTCGCCGTCGGTGTCCGTACCGATCGTCATGTTGTAGTAGAAACTGTAGCCGCCGGACGACAAATCGCGATCGGGGCGATGCAACTGCGGATAGGAACGGTACTGCCCGATCTCGAAATCGTGTTCGACAAGTTCGACGGCGTGCGTGCCAAACGCACCTTGGTACGCATCGTCTGTGCAGGTGACTGTCACAAAGTACATCTTCGTCTGGCCGGGAGCGATGTAGCGTTCGGGATCGGAGTCCACGGTGAAGCTGAATGTTGTGGATGACGAGTTCACGATTGCAGAGGACCGCATCAGGGAATCATCCCCGGCATCGAAGACTCCGTCGCCATTATCGGCGTACAGCTTCACCGAGCTGTATTGATCCCTGACGGATGCGAGCGTCTGTGGATTGCCGAGCACGTCGGTGAACTGGATGGTGAATCTCACAATCTCCAGTTCCGCATCCGACGAACGACCGAGGTGCTCGATATCTGCACGCAATACTGCGGCTTCATGGCCGGGGAACACGTACTTCGGCGCGAGCTTCACGACCTGCATGTCGTAGTCGCCGCCGATTTCCTTGAACATCAGAACCCAGTCGCTATCGGACGATGGAACGGCAATGTCCATCCGTCCATGATTGAAGAAATCCCCCGCCACAATGTCCGGTGCGTTCTCGACGAGATTAGTGAGGGAGGTCCGCGTGAATGACGGCGAAGCCAGGCCGTTATTGAGCAGAACGAGCGCATCGAACTCATTCGAAGCCGTCGTCAGAATGTCCATGTCGCCGTCGCAATCCACGTCTGCAACACGGGCCTCCCGCGGTGTATCGATGGAGGTCTTTCCGATCTGGTAGGTGAATGTCGGATCGGCTGCGCCGTCGTTCTTCATCCAGCCAATGGAGTTCGTCCCGGAGAGCGCCAGAACGAGATCCATGTCGCCATCGTTGTCGAGATCGCCCGCGGTCACCTTGCTGCCGGCATTCGTCAGCGCGCCGAGGCTGGCGGTTATAGTCTGAGAGTTGAAAGTCGGAATCGAGGAGCCATTGTTCTCGTACCAGGAGACGATCGACGCGTTGATGGTTGTGCTGTCCACCTTGTGATAAGCGGCCATATCGAGATCGCCGTCGCCGTCAAGGTCGGCGATTTCCAGAGATTCAACCTGGTCGATTCCGGTGAGCGCCACGGTTCGTTGAGTGAAGGATGGATCTGCAGCGCCATTATTCTGGTACCAAATCAAGTAACCGAAGTCCGTTCCGGCGCTGTTGTAGCTCCCGGTGATGGCCACATCGATGTCTCCATCGCCATCAAGATCGCCGGATTCGACCTGGTGGTTTCCTGGAAGTCCGATGATTGAGTTATCAGTGAAGCTGGGAGTGCTCGATCCATTGTTCTCGAGCCACGCGGCGCGTCCGCTGCCGCCGGACGAAGCATACGCGATATCCAGATCGCCGTCCCCATCGATATCATCGATACTGACATCTTCGGGATCCGTTCCCGTGTTGAACGTATCGATCTTTGTAAAGGTCCCGGGCGAAGAGGAGGAATTCAGTAGAACCCAGATTGCATCGTCATCAATGGAAGCGACAACCATGTCGAGCAGTCCGTCTCCGTTCACATCGCCCTTCTCGATCTTGACGGGATTCTGCATGTTCGTCGCGGCCGTAGGCGCCGGCGCTTCGAACCAAAGCTGACGATGGTAGGAGAAGTTCGTGAAGCGGAAGAGTTCGGACGGATCGATGCCTGAGCCGGAATAGACGCCTTCGCCTGCCAGCAGATCCAGATCGCAGTCATTATCGATGTCCATGAAGACTGACGAGCGGAGGTCTTGCGCTTCGGTGCTCTTGAAGATGGGGCTGAAGGTCAAATCGACGGATGCGAAACCCAGATTCGACCGATCGCCATTGGAGACGAAGTAACTGAAGGGCGCGCTTGTGTTGCCTCGCACAACCAGGAGATCCAGGAAACCATCCCGGTCAACGTCAATGGAGTGAAGACCGGTCAGATCCTGAGCCGTACCACTGGCGGAAACGAAGATCGTTTCAGAGGTTCCATTGGAAGGGGTGCCATCGTTGATTCGAATGCGAATCCATCCGGAGTCGAGATCGGCGACGGCGATGTCCAGTTGGCCATCCAGATTGTAATCTGCCACCTCGATGCGATCGATGCCGGTCGACGTGTAAGAAGTTCGCAGTGTGAACCCCGGAGTCGCTGAACCATCGTTCTCGTAGTAGTACAACCCTGCCGACGACGAGTCCGATCCCATGATGATGTCGTTGTCGCCATCGGAGTCCATGTCGCCGATCCGGACGCTGGTCGGCTTGTCGACCGGGCCGTCCGCGCCAGAACCCGGTGCATCGGGGTCGTCGCTGATCAGATGGAATGTCCAGTTATTCACGGCGTCGCCCGGGTTCTCGACCCATGCGATTCGATCATCCCGGTCATCGACGCCGACGATGTCGAGATATCCATCGCCATTGATGTCGCCGAGTGCGTGGTCGCGCAGGCCGGTCGTGAAGCTGCTGATCGTTGCGGTCTTCGCGCTGAAGCTCGGCACGCCGCCGCTCGGCAGGTTGAAGAGCACGATGATCTGCGATGTGGATTCAAACTGGACGGTCAGATCCGGAAAGCCGTTCTTGTCCAGATCCGCTGTGCGCATGACCTTGATGGGCGTTGAGTAGCCTTTCGCCAAGGTCCGCGTGAATGTGGGCGGATATGTTCGATTATTCTCGTAGTAGTAAATGTCATTCTGGTAGTCGAAGTACACAACCAGATCTTGATCGCCGTCCTGATTGAAGTCCCCTGAAACCATCATTTCCGGGGTCGAGGCGCTGGATCCGTGCGAAATCGTGTCGGAATCGGTGAAATAGGGGGCTCCTGCGAGCAGGCACGTGGGAACCAGTAGAATCATCAAGGCCTGTGCAAAGGCCACGGGGCAACGCATGGGCATCTCTCTCTGATGCCGGAGTGCATACATCCGAGCATCGATATATTTGCAGGTTTCTGACCTTGTGAGGATTGGAAGCTCCCGATCAAGGATAAAATATCTCGACCGCGCCTTGACTGCATCGAAGACACGGGCTTCGAATCGAGGAGGACAGTTGGCAGACCCACTTTGAGTGGGGCTGCCGCAGTCAGCAATGGCTTGTCCCTCCGGGCCTGTGAGTTCAAGCCCCCCATTCATCAGTTTCGGTCCTTCTTTTGCTCTGGACCCCAATCATCATGGCTCCTAAGTACTTTCTTCCCGATCATAGCGGACTGCTGACACGAGTGAGATATCGCCTGATCGATCACCGCGTCCCGACTCCGCCATTCCCCGAGAACGTGCAGATCCAGACTGTTTCCGGCTGCAACGCCAACTGCGTCTTCTGTCCCAACAAGAAGACGGAGCTGGACATTCCGCTGGGCAACAAGATGGAGGATGGGCTGTTCCGCAGCATCGTCGATCAGATCACGGAGCAGCCGACGGTCCGCCGGATTTCGCCGTACCTGATGAACGAGTCGATGCTGGATTCGGGGCTCCCGGAGCGCATCAAGTACATCACGGACAAGAAACAACCTCACCAGTACACGAAGATCAACTCGCACGGGAACGCTTGCACGGAGCGGATGGCCAAGGGACTGCTAGATGCGGGGCTGGATCGTGTGAATTTCTCCGTCCAGGGCATTGATCCAGACGTCTACCAGGATCTGATGTCGCTTCGCCTGGAGAAGACGCTGGAAAACATAGCCCGGATGCAGAAACTGCGCGATGAAGGCGGCTACAAAACGCGCATCCGCGTGTGCATGCTGCGCACGACGGCCATCGAACCGCATCTGCCGGCGATCAAGAAGTTCTGGGCCGAGCGCAATGTCACGCTGAACATCAATCAGCTCGAAAACCGTGGAAACCACAAGAAGATCAAGTCGGTCGAAATCGCGAACCGGGCCCTGCAAACCTATGATTGGTGTCCACGGCTGTTCAATCAAATCTACATCCTCTTCGATGGAAGAATGGTGATGTGCTGTGCGGACTGGGAGCAGACAGGCATTATGGGCGACGCGAGCAAGGACAGGCTATCCGAAATCTGGTCCAACGCGACTTACAAGGAGTACCGCCGGAGATTCCTGGACGGCGATGTAAAGGGCCTGATCTGTGACGGCTGCACCAAAGATAGCGAAGACGACGAAGATTGAGCTGAGTAGCCTCGCCTGGATGGGCGGTCTTGCGAAGAGCTTAGCCGCCCCACAGGCCATCAGGACAGCGGAGGGCCCGAGCCGATCTGTGGACAAAGCCCTATATGTCAATCCATTTGGGAGCCGGTGGGGAGGGTCTTGACAGGTCTTATTCCGGTCTCCTAACGTTCGATACTTGTTCGACCCGACTCTCTCCCGCCGGAGCTCCACCAAATTCATGGCAACAACCGTCGCACTACATCTCGCTTGTTTCCCCCAACTCACGAGGGAGTGGAACAACTTCGCACCGGTCGGACTGGGCTACCTGATCAGCTATGCTCAGACGAAAGTTTCGGGAAAGATGGACTTTATCGTCGAACGCAAGTTCGAGGACGTGCTGGCCGCCAATCCGGACATCGTCGGCATCACCTACGTGACGAACAACGTGAACCCGGCCGCCGATTGCGCCCGGCGAGTCAAAGAAGAGTTGGGATCCCACGTCCCGGTAATCGTCGGCGGCCCGCATATCTCCACGCTGCCATCGCACATGATTCCGAACGTCGACATCGCTGTCCTCGGCGAGGGGGAAGAGACATTCGCCGAACTGATGCAGTTGTGGGACCGCGCTGGGAAATTCGATCCGTCGGATCTCGCAAAGGTGAATGGAATCATCTATCGTGACGAAGATGGTAAGTACCAGCGGACGCCGCCGCGTGGCAGTATCCTGGAACTGGACGTCATTCCTCCCCCGGCGCGGGATCTGTACTTCGACCAATGGATCGACGACAAGAGCGAGGCGGTCCTGATCACCAGCCGAGGATGCCCCTACGACTGCGCCTTCTGCTCCACGGTGCAACACTGGGGACAGAACTACCGCTTCCACAGCAACGAGTACGTCATCCGCGAACTGGAGACCGTGATCGCCCGGTGGAATCCGGAAATGGTCCATTTCTATGATGACCTCTTCATCGTACGCCGCGAGCGCATTATCGAACTCTGCCGCATGATCCGCGAGCGAGGCCTGCACAAAGGGCGCATGTTCACGTGCTTCGTTCGCTCCAACCTGTTGCGTGACGATGTTATGGAGGCCTTCGCAAAGACCAACTTCAAGATCATTCACATCGGCTTCGAATCGGGGTCCGACAACGTCCTGGCAACATTCAACAAGCAGGCCGCGGACATGAAGAAGAACCGCCAGGCCGTGGAATTCGGCCGCAAGTACGGGCTGCGCTTCACGTCGTGCTTCATTCTCGCCGCGCCGGGTGAAACGCGAAGGGACATCCTCGACACGTACCAGTTTGTCGCCGATAGCACGGACGTCTTCTGGACGACCTTCTTCTCTCCGCTGGTCGTCCTGCCCGGCACGGCCGTTTGGCAGTGGGCGAAGGCGCAGGGCGTCTCCGACGAGCATCTCGAGCGGATCATCCTGACAAATGAAGATCTCGCCGACATGGAGGAGTACTACGCCACGAAGTGGGTCTACCTGAACGAGAAGACGATGCCGCGCGAAGAATTCCTCGACCTCTGGAAGATGGGCCGCTGCCTCGAAAATGTCGTCTCGAAGTACTCGGACATGCGTCGGCAACTGGATCGCCTCAATGAGGACAGCCGCAAGGCCACGTTCGCCGCTGAGAACACCCCGATCGTCGATATCGTCGTGGAGAAGACCAAGCGCCGGCTTCACAAGATCATGCCCAGCGGACGAGGCGTTCCGAATCTCGTGACGGGTGATGAACCCACAACACATACGCGCCAATAGTCGCACCGGGCTTCTCGGCCCCAAAATCGCAACATCTCCATCCTGGCACGCAGCCTGACCTGCAATGCGCGGCCTGGCTTCGACATGCCGTCGAGGTTACCGTCTGTCCAATCTGACTGATGGCTTGTATTTTCCCGACAATCCGCCCGGAAATTCAGGTTCACTTCAGGGACACGCTGCAACAGTCCGCCCGGTTGCCGGGGAGCGCGTCCGGCGAAACACTGTGAAAAGAGGAAATTCTTCGATGAAGATTCTGGCAACAATTCTCACGCTGGCGATTGCCGGCGGCGTAGCAGTCACACCGGTTCTGGCGGGCGAACACGAGGATGAATCGGGAGAACGTGGTGAATACCAGGAGCACGGCAATCGAGGGCTGGAGTCACTTCCTCCCGCGATTCAGGCGGCGATCGAGGCTGCTTCGCCGGGCGCAGAGGTGATGGGTGCTCGCATGGAGAACGAGGACGGCGTGAAGTGCTTCGAGGTACGCGCCACTTCGCCCAGTGGTGCGCGGATGGAATTTAAGGTCTCCCCGATCGGCGACGTGATCGAGATCGAAGAGGAATGCGAAGCCGCGGACGCCCCTGCTGCCATCCGGACCCACCTGAAGAATCTCTTCCCCGGCAGTGACATGGAGGAACTGGAGCGCAAGACCTGTACGGTCTATGCGGCCGAGAAGGAGTTCGGACCGACGGTCTACGAGGTCCAGATCGACGCATCAGGTCGATTGCTCTCGATCGAGGCGGAAAATGAAGGAGCAGATGAGGAGGACGAGGACAGCGCCGAGGCCGTGGATGTGACGCAACTGCCGGAAGCGGTCCGGAGTGCCGTCCCATCAGCGCAGGTGAAACGGGCCATGCTGGAGTCCGAAGATGGAACGTTGGTCTACGAGGTCCTGGTCACAAACAGCGATGGAGCGACCCTCGAAGTGGTCGTTACGACCGATGGCGCGTTGATCGAGACCGAGCAACGGACTACGTTGGAGGCCCTTCCCGCAACGGTTCGCCATACTCTTGAATCCGTCCTTCCAGGTTCCGATCTCGACGAACTGGAACGAAAGCAGATCGTGCTCTACGAAGCCGAGTTCGAGGGCGAAGAGCTTTCCTGCGAGGTTCAGATGGATGCAACAGGCCGAATTCTGAAGACCGAATCTGAACACGAGGATCACGAACAAGGCGAGCAGTACAAGCGCGGAGACGACGAAGACGAGCGCGGCGGACGGTACGAACGCGAGCACGATGAAGACGACCGAGGCGGAAGATTCGAACGTGAACATGACGACGACGATGACTGAGTTATCTCGTCACGATGTGCCATGAAGCGCGATCCGAGAGCACCCGGGGGGAGTTTCCAGAGACTCTCCCCGGGCAAACTCTACACTCCCCCATTTCAGTTAACATACAGCTTGGGATACCCAGCAGCATCAGAGATGATTCTTGCGGTTCCTCCAGTGGGTTTATCAGATCAAAGTCGACGGCGAGGGTCGATACCACCATATGAGACTAAGACGAGCGCTGACTTCGCATTACTGGCCACTGCTGGCAGCAGGGATCTCTTACGCGGTGCTCGTCATCCTGGTTCTTGGTAATGAATTGCGTCCCGAGTGGCTGTGGTCCTCGTACTGCGACATCTTCTGCCCAATTCTGGCCGCACTGGGCATCGTCGCCATTGCTATCAGCCTGGTGCGATCTCGGTCCCGCTCAGCAGGACGAAGGATTCTCCTGGTCGCAGCGCTACTGCCGGCGCTGGCTGTCGGAGGTGCTTGGGCAAGGTACGAGATCCAGACCTTCAGCCCGAATGAGGATGGCCAGGTTTTTACGTTCGAGCAACATGATCCTGAGAAGCTGCACGTGGCGGTTCTTGGCGATCCCGGGCGCGGTTCAGCGACCGAGGAACAAATCGGGAGTCTGCTCGGCCAGATCAATGGAGAAAACCCGCTGGATGCTGCATGTCTTCTCGGAGACAATCTGTACGGTCATCAGCCATTCCAGGATGCTGTGAGAGATCGAATCGTTAGTCCGCTGAAGCCTTTGTACGATGCAGGTGTTCCTGTCCATGCGGTAATCGGCAGTCACGATTACAAGGGGGGATATGCGCGCCAGGAAACCGAGGATTCTCGATTCGGGATGAAGAAGGATCGGTATTACATCCTTCGCACCAAAGATGATCTGTGCTCGTTCTTCATGATCGACTCGGAGAAGTTCCCTCACGATCCGGTCCAGTATCGGTGGTTGATGAAGGAACTTCGACAAACCTCGACGAAATGGAACGTGCTCGTGTGTTACGGACCGCCGGAGGCATCCCCTGCGATGCACGGATCCGATGGGAACCTGAGTCGAATCACGCACGAATTCTTCCAGAATGGCACGCTCTCGCTTTCTCTCTCGGGAAAGAACCATTTCTACGAGCGCCGCACCCGCCCCGGAAGTTCCGCAGCGTTCGTCACTGTGGGATCTTCAGGAAAGGTCGACAATCCCGAGTTCACGGATTCCGATCCACATCGCGAGGCAGCCTACTGGGACAATGGCGCCTTCGTCACTGTGGAAATCACTATCAATCAGATCACCGTCGATGCGACGGACTGCCTGGGAACGCCAATCGATCATGTTGAGGTGAAGTGAGAAACGATGCGGATTCTGCTCGTCGAAGATGAAGTCCGATATGCAAAAGGCATTCAAAGAGGCCTGCAAACGGTTCCTTCGTTTGTCGTGGACTTGTCTCACGATGGAGAAGACGGTGAATTCCTCGCCCTGCATAATGACTACGATCTGATTATTCTCGATCTGATGCTGCCAAAGCGCGATGGCCTCGAGGTCCTCCAGGCGATCCGTGCAGCCGGAAAGACAACTCCAGTCCTGATCCTGACGGCGCGATCGACAAAAGAGGATATCGTTCGTGGGCTGGACTACGGCTCCGATGACTACCTGGCAAAACCATTTGATCTTGGCGAGCTGATCGCGCGCTGTCGCGCATTGATCCGGCGCTCCAAGGGCTCACCTGCTCCCCTGCTGGAAGTGGGCGATTTGCGCATCGATACACGACGCCACGTACTCCTGGCGAATGGGACGGAACTCACGTTGCCGGCGCTGGAATATCGCCTGATTGAGTACCTCGCATTTCGGAAGGGCGAAGTCTGTTCGAAGACGGAGTTGCTCGAGCATCTATACGATTACAACTGGGAGAAGTTTTCGAACGTTCTTGAAGTCTACGTTTCATCGATCCGCCGCAAGCTCCAGGGACTGGGGCTTCCCAACATGATCCGGAATTTGAGAGGTCAGGGCTATGTTCTGAGCGATTCGACTCAATGCGAGGAGATCGCTGAATGAGATCCCTTGCGACGCGAATCGGCATTCTGATTCTTGCGCTGCTCCTGCCGCTTCTTGCGATCTTCGGACTGTCAGCGTTCAAGATCAGCGAGCACGAGCTGACCGCGTCATTCGATGCTTCACTTCGGGCCAACGCTGAAGCCTTGGCAACATTGGTAGAAGTCGAAGACGACGGCTGGATCGAGTTGGAATTCGCCGATGAGATCATGACACGCTTCTCTCGCGGATCGGAACCTGACCTGTTCGCCGTCTACGATTCGTCGGGTCTTCTCATCGAGAAGTCACGCTCCTCCACTCAACCTCTGCCGGAGAACCTCGAAGAGTTTCTGTCTGCTGCAAATGACTTTGAGTATGGCGGGGATTCCTATCGGGGAATTGCCGTGGATGCATTTGCGGAGAATGAGGAAGGAGATCGCGATGCTTCTACGATGGTGCGGCTTTTCTTCGCCTCAACGCGTCGCCCCCTTGATGAAGCGCTAACCCGACTCGCCAGTCGAATCGCCTCAACACTGCTGGCGTTGGGGGTGCTCTGCTCGCTGCTGGCTGCATTCATCGCCCGAAAATCCCTGAAGCCCCTCCGCGACTTCGCGAGGCGACTCGATCGCGTTTCGCCGCGCGATTTGAATGAACATTTTGAGGTGGAAGAGGTTCCCACCGAATTACGGCGTCCAGCGGCATCGTTCAACCGCCTGATTGCCCGTCTGAAGGAAGCATTCGACCGCGAGAGGAATTTCAGCGCAGATGCAGCCCATGAATTGCGCACCCCGGTCGGAGCTATGTTGGTCGAGATTCAGGCGGCCCGGCTGTCGCCACGCGATGCAAAGGCCGATGATGAACTTCTCCGCGATCTGGAAGAAGAAACAAATCGACTTCATGCGTTGTGCGAAGGCCTGTTGACTCTGCATGCTCGCCCGGCAGATGAGCCCCAGGCCATGTCACTCAATGATTGGAAGGATTCGGTTCAGAGTACCTGCGATGCCATGCAGACGTTAACCAAGTCCGCCGGAACCCGGTTGGAGTTTCGTTGCAGTGCGAAAAGCCCGTCCTTGGACCTTCTCCGTACATCGCCGGAGATCACGCAACGAATCGTGACGAACTTGATCTCGAATGCACTGGCCCATGGGGGACCGCCCAAGACGATCGAGGTCCAGGCCCAGGTCATCGATGGTCGCCTGGAGTTGGCCGTCGACGACGATGGAAATGGCATCAGCGAGGAATTGGCGCACAGAGTTTTCGAGCGACTTGTCAGAGGAGATTCTTCCCGCTCTCGTCGCGCAGGGGGAGCCGGCCTGGGGCTCACGATCTGCCGGGAATTGGCCCAACGGTGCGGCGGCGATGTAGAGTATCGGCGGAAGGACTCGACCGGGGCGTGCTTTGTCTGGATCATTGCCCCCGCGAAAACTGGGTAGCGCTACCCCGCCAGCAACGACCACATGTAGACGGCGACAAATCCGAGCAGGAAGACCAGGCCGGCCCATGCCAGGATGTGCATCCAGCGCGGTGGGCGCGAGTCCTCGCCGACATTCGGCAACATGACGACGCGATAGTTCAGATACGCCATCAGCGGTGCCGTGATGAACGCGGTGATAGTCGCGATCGTGACCAGGTGGATCATCGTCTTCATCAGCAACCCGACGATGACAAGGGTCGCGATGACGAACGATGTCGTAATGCCCCAGAACAGACGGTCCTGGCGGTGGGATTCCGGGTCGCGACCCGTCAGGCGACAGAAGGCGAAATGCGTCGTGCGCGGAAAACCGTCCAGGCATGTCAGCGACGTGCTGAACATGCAGGTGAACGCTGCAGCAGCGACGATGTAGTACGCCCAGCCGCCAAGCGTCTCGGTATAGAGCGAAACCAGCTTGTTCGAGAAGGCAATCGCCGGCGCGGGGAATTTCTCTCCGGTTGCGAACATCACCAAAGCACCGAGCGCCAGGAATGCCACGGCCAGCACGGTTGATCCGACGTAGCCGATGTAGAAATCGGTCAGGCGCTCTTTCAGCGATGGGCGGTGCCCGGTCTCCTTTTCGCGCTCGCGAGCCCAGATGGACGGCCAGATTCCAACATCGATCGGCGCGGGCATCCAACCCATCAGCGCGAGCAGAAAAGCGATTCCTGCCTTGTCCCATGGGAATTCGACTGCGAGTTCCGGCGTCCCGGCCGGACCGTGAATCGCCGCAGCCACCACAGCGGTGATCGTGGAGATGGCCAGCACCGCCATGACGAGCTTGATCGCCTTGTCGACCGCCGGATAGCGCCCGATCACGATCATCATAAAGCAAACCAGCGAGACAATCGCCGTCCACCAGAAGATCGTCAGCTTAATCTTGAAGAGACTCGCCGCCAGTCCGGCCGTCACGAGCGTTACGACGGCGACACTAAGATAGCCGCTGATCAAAACGATCGCAAACACCAACCAGAGCGCCCAGCGCCCGACACGCTGGTAACCCGCCAGCATGTCTTCACCAGTGGCATGCGAGTAGCGATAGACAAACTCGAAGAACGGCAGTTTGAAGAGATTTGCCAGCAGAACGGCCCATAGCAGCGCGAAGCCGTACTCCGCGCCGGCCCGGCTGCTCTGGACCAGGTGCGAGACACCGATAGCCGCACCGGCGAACATGATCCCGGGCCCAAGGGTCTTTAACAGGCCGGACAAAGTGGAACGGTTCACCGCTCCTGCGGACGCCGTGCTCATGGCGTGCTCCTTCGGGCGATTCAACTGTGTACCATCTTGTGCACCCATCCCGCTTCGGGGGGAATTGCGTCAAGAGGGATGCCGCTCCCCAATAACAGATCGGGAGCCGCATAATGGCCGCTCCCGATCGTTTTGAGATGCTGAGGTTCCGGCAACCTGATTACTCGACTACTCTCCAGAACTCCACTCCGGCAGTCGCGCTGATCAGCACGCTAGCTTCGCCCGCGATGGGCGCGACCTCCGAATTTCCCGCATGATCTGTTGCCGTTGCCGCGAATTCGTAGAGTCCTTCGCCATCAGTGACTTGATAGAGGAAAACACCCATCGAGTCTTCCCCCACCAGACCGGTATCAACGAAGCTGCGGCGTCCGGGTGTTTGAACCCAAAGCCGAACGCTGCTCGCCCCAGTGCCTTCCAAGCCATCGGATACCTCAAAGGGAATCAGAACCTCGGGGCCAGTCTGGGGTGACTCGAGTGCCGAGATCGTCGCCACCGGAGCGGTCGTATCCGCCGCGGTGAACGTCGTCACCCATCCTCTCGGCAAGCCACCTGCAGAAACGATCGTCCCGCCGCAATGCAGACGCCCGCTCTCGAATAACAATTCAAAAACGCCGCCCTCGATGCCCGGATTCCAGGAATTCAGAGCGCCGGTGGTGGCATCGATCTCCGCGATCCCACGTCTGCCTGTTCCGCCAATCGTCGAGAAACCGCCTCCAACGTAGATGGATGAACCATCGACGGCAAGAGCCCCCACTTCATCGTCTGCCCAGGGATTCCAGGCAGCCAAGGAGCTCGTTTGTGTGTCGATCGCGGCAAGGTTCCCGCGGAGTTCGCCTCCGAAACTGCTGAAGTCACCTCCCACATAGAGCGTGGTTCCGGCCAACTGGATGTCATTGAGACTTGAGTTCACATTGTCGGGCCCGAGATTCAGAGATCCCACGGCGCCGGTGGCGGCGCTCACAACCCCGAGGCAGTTGCGGCTCTCACCGCCCAGTTCCTCGAACGAACCCATGACGTACAGGTTCGTTCCATCGTATTCGAAATCCCTCACTTGAGCATTCGCTCCGACATCCCAAGACGTCACATTGCCGGAGAAGTCGATCTCCGCGAGGCGAACCCGCGTGAGTGTATTGATCGTATCGAAGTTCCCGCCAATGAACACGGAAGAATCTGCAGCCACAATAGCCCTGACTCCGTTGTTCAAGACAGGTGCCCAGGGCAGCAGATCGCCGGTTGTCGTGTCGAATGCGGCGACATGGTCGCGCTTCTCGCCATTGATGGCCAAAAAGTCACCGGCTACATAGAGAGTGGTCCCTTTGATATCCATGTCGTGAATGCTGCCAATAAGAGATGGATTCCAAGGGCGTATGTCGCCTGTGGTCAAGTCGATGGCGGCCAGCGTGCTGCGCTGCACGTCCCCGACTCCCTCGATGAGGCCGCCAAAACTGATCAGCGAATCCGAAGCGGCAACGAATTTGGCCCCTCCTGATCCTCCCATGCATTGGATTTCCCATGACCTCAGTTGTCCGGTGCCGCGATCAAAGGCAGCGATGCTGACGTGATCCTGGCCATTTACGAATTCAAAACTCCCGGTAATGAAGATCGAAGTACCGAGAGCGGCGATCGAGTATACTGAGCCCCCGACGTCAGGCGCCCAACTTGTCAGATCGCCGGTGGAGAGTTCGAAAGAGGCTAGACCGGAGCGGGATTCTCCCGAGACCGAAATGAACGCGCCGCATACGTAGAGCTTTGAATCGATGATCTGAAGATCGGAAATGGTTCCATTAGCGCCCGGGTCCCAGGAGGTCGCCTCCGCCGTTGAAAGATCGATCGATGCGAGAGCCGCTCTCGACTGTCCTGCGATTTGAGAGAAATACCCGCCTACATAAAGAGCCGTTCCATCGATGGCGAGAGACTGAACGATATTGTTCGCTCCGGGATTCCAGGGAAGGATGGCCCCTGTCGAAGCATCCACGGCAGCCAGATGGTCTCTCGTTTCGCCACCGATCTGATTGAATGTACCGCCGAGATACAACGTCGAACCGGAAAGGGCCATGTCCAGAACATCGTAATTCGGATTCGGATCCCAGGCGGTGTCCAAATCGCCGGAGGCAGCATCGATTGCAGCCAGTCCGCTGCGAAGGGTCCCCGAGATGGTCGTAAAGTCGCCACTCACGTACAACGTGCCGCCGGAATGAAGCAGATGAAGCACGCGAGCGTCCGGCTCTGGGGTCCATGATGTATCTAGCGTGTAATCGGGCGAGATGTGTGCGAGGTATGCCTGCGCCGCGCCGTCGACATGGTCGAAGTCGCCAGCGACAAACCAACCGCCTTCTCCGTCCGCGACCATGTCATAGACGCCGCCGTCGAATTCGGGGAACCAGGGCAGAATCTCGCCGGTCTCGGGGTCCGCCAGGAATGCGTTGCCTGCATACCGAGCGATCGTGCTGAAATACCCTCCAACGTAGAGGGTATCGTCACTCTCTGCCATGGTAACGATTTGGGCCGCCTGCGCCCACTGAGGATCCACGGGGATTTCGCTCAGCTGCCCCGGAACGACTCTGGGAACTCCCAGGATAGCTCCACTCAGACCCAGAAACACTAGAATGCGATGCAGATAGTACGTGCGAATCATCGTCCTCACTCCGCTCTTCGATTTTCAGATGAACCCTGCCTAGCAGGCATCTCCCTCATCCGAATAGTGGACATGATGCATGTGCAATTTGCGGGTGTCCAGAGCAATATCGATAGATGTCTACACTTCCCTTGTATCTTCGCAATCGTATAGCTTCCTGGGCATTCTCGATTCACTGAAAGGAAACCTTCTGTCGCAGCATCCCCGATTTCCTCTCCCGAGACCAGATCTACATGGGTCTCTGCCGATAGCTCGCGCAGTCCCCCTGGGGGGCTTCTACCCCATCGACCAGATCGAATTACGCCGTCATGCTTTCCGTTTGACACCCAACCGCCCCTCTCCCTACTGTTCCCCGCTCCCGATTCCCGGGCAATTTGCGCGGGGATCGTTAGTTATTGGGCGTCAATCGATCCCAAGTGAGGGTTTCTCTTGTTGTATCACGCGATATTTCTGCTGGCCCAAACCAGTGGCGGGGGCTCGAAACCAGCCAGCCCCGGCGGCGGCATGGAGTGGTTCCTGCCCATCGCCGTTATCCTTGTCCTCTTCTGGCTGATCATTCTTCGGCCGCAGAAGAAGGAGCAGGCGCAGCATCAGAACGCGCTGAAGGAACTGAAGAAGGGCACGAAGGTGATCTCGGCCGGCGGAATTCACGGAACCATCGTGGAAGCCAACCCCGACAAGCCGACGGTTCAGTTGGAGATCGCAAAGGGTACCCGGATCACGGTCAACCGCAGCTCGATCTCGGTGATCAATCCGGATGAGAAAACCGAAGATAAGAAGGGTGGAGAGAAGTAACCGATCCCGCGAATGAGCGGGGTTCTGGAAACTCGCAGTCTCATGGCAACGAAGAAGGCATCAAAGAAAGCTTCCAGCCGCAGCCCGAAGGCTCCGGCGGCTCCCAAGTACAACAAGATCACTTTCGATCAGATCAAGAAAGACCCCGAGGTCCTTGCTTTGATCGAGGGGGCAGATCGGAACCTGGGGGCGTTGAACTTCACGGATCATGGTCTGCGCCATATCGCACGCGTCGCCACGCGGGCGATGCGAATTTGTCGGGAGATGCACTTGACGGCCGATGAGATTCGGCTGGCAGGTGTCGCGGCGTACCTGCACGATATCGGGAATGCCGTTCACCGTATCGGGCATGCGCAGTCGAGCGCCATCATGGCGTATTCGCTGCTGACCGCCCGCAAGATGGACCCGGCGGAAATAGCCGTGGTTCTCGGCGCCATCGGGAATCACGACGAAGGAGTCGGCGAACCGGTCAGCGGCCCGTCGGCAGCACTGATTCTGGCGGACAAAAGCGACGTGTTGCGTTCTCGCGTAAGGAGCGACAAGCCGCTGCTGCACCGCCACATTCACGATCGGGTGAACTTCGCGGCCACCGATTCCAAGATGGACGTTGACCCCGAGAAGCACCTGATCACACTGCGGCTGGCCATCGATACCGATGTGTCGCCCGTGATGGATTACTTCGAGATTTTTCTCGGCCGCATGACGATGTGTCGTCGCGCGGCGAACTTCTTGAACTGCGATTTTAAGCTCGTCATCAATGGGACATCGCTCCTCTAGTTTCTCAACGCGGATAGGAATGCAATAATGGACAAGGTCTTTAACGCCCGATTCATCTTCGTCCTGATCGTCACGGCCCTTTGTTTGTACTTCGTCTGGCCGACGTTCGACTACTTCATGTTTGTTCGAAGTCTCCCGGAAGAACCCACCCGGGAGCAGGTCCAGGAGAAGCGCGACAAACTGGCTGAAGCGAACATGATCAAACTCGGCCTCGACCTGCAGGGCGGCGTCGAGTTCCTGATTCAGGTGGATACCGATCAGCTCGTTCGCCAGAACCTGCGCGATCGTGCCGACAGCCTCCGCCGCCAGTTCCAGACTGAGTCCGTCGACGCCACGGTCGAGTACAAGGAAGACAACAACACGATCGACGTCAAACTGGACAATCCGACCGACGACGCGAAGATTGCCGCCGATGTTCTGGAGCGCCAGAGCAGCGTGTTCGACTGGGATGGCAATGCGGCCGCCAGGTTGGGGGGCGACCAGGCCCTGACGCTTCGTCCGGAAGAGAAGCAGCTCAATTTCGAGACCACGAATGCCATCGAATCCGCCCTCAAGACCGTCCGTCGCCGCGTCGACGAATACGGCCTGACGCAGCCGGAAGTGGTGAAGCAGGGCTTCGACCGCATCCGCGTTCGCATTCCGGGCGAGACCGATCCGGAACGCATCCGCAAGGGCCTGCTCCGCACGGCATATCTGGAGTTCCGTCTTCTGCATCCGAATCATGCCGAAGTCATCACTCAGTTCACCAAGCCGGGAACCCAGATTATCCGCGACGAGTTCCTTGAAGACGTTTTCGTTGAAGAGACCCAGACAACCGTCAAGAAACTGAAACGGAATATCCCGGGAGTTCCTGCCGGTTACCAGTTGTTCCTCGGCAAGGACACACGGACCTCCAACACGGGCGAGGTCACGACGACAGAGAATATTGCCTATCTGCTTGAGAATAAGGCCGAAGTCACCGGCGGAGACCTTCGCCGAGCCAGTTCCATCACGGATATGCAGGACATCGAGAACCCCTACAAGGTGACGCTCGAATTCGGACCGGAAGGCACGGAGAAGTTCGCCGACGTCACGCGCTACCATACAGGTGAGCAGTTCGCGATTGTCCTGGACGGCGAGGTCAATTCGGCCCCGCGTATCAATGAACCGATTCTGACCGGACGATGCGAAATCTCCGGCAACTTCACGCAGCAGGACGCGCACGACCTTGCTCTGGTTCTGAAGGCCGGTTCGCTTCAGGCACCGTTAAAGGTCATCGAAGAAAACGCCGTGGGCGCCAGCCTCGGGCAGGATTCAATCATCGATTCGGGCCGTGCCCTGATGATCGGCGGTGTGGCCGTCGTCATCATGATGATTGTCGTCTACAATGTCGCCGGTGTTGTCGCCGTGCTGGCGATGCTTCTGAACGTCTTGCTGATTCTCGCAATTCTCTCGCTGGCAGGCGCCACCCTGACGCTGTCCGGCATCGGCGGTATCCTGCTTACGATGGGTATGGCCGTGGACGCCAACGTGCTGATCTACGAGCGACTCCGAGAGGAACTCGACTCAGGCAAACCAATGAGACCGGCAATGAACGCCGCCTTCGGCAGCGCATTCTCGGTTATTCTCGACTCGAATATCACGTCGCTGCTACCGGCCCTTGTGCTGATTCTGTTCGAAGTCGTCGAAGGCTCGATCCGCGGCTTCTGGACGGCACTGGCCATCGGCCTGATCGCCAACCTCTACACCGGCCTCACGGTGACCCGCGCTCTGATCGAGGTCTGGGTTGCGAAGTTCAAGAAGATCAGCGTCGGCAAGCTTCGTCTGCTGAACAAAGTCAACTTCGACTTCATGGCCTACCGTAAGATTGGCTACCCGATCTCACTGGTCCTGATCGGCGTTTCGGTCTTCTACCTGACCGTACACGGCGTGAACCCTGGCATCGACTTCACGGGCGGTGTGCTCGCAACTGTCGACGCAAAGAGCGCCCAGGTCGAACGCGCCGACATCCAGCGCGCCGTTGACGAAACGTTCCACGATGCAAAGGTCGTCCACGTCCTCAATACGACCTTGTATCAGGTCACCGTTCCCCAGGCAGCGGACGAGACCCTGGAAGACATCCAGACGACGCTGGGCTCGATCTTCAACACCGACAAGGACTACATGCCCGCAAATAGCGTGGTCATCAAGTCCACGCAGAGCGTTGCCCAGACGGTTGGTGCGGAGTTCCAGTGGACTGCCTTCTGGACGATCCTCGTCGCGTCACTCATTATTCTGGGCTATATCGCGCTGCGATTCCGGCCGGTATTCGGTATGGGCGCCGTTGCCGCTCTGCTCCACGACCTGATCATCACGCTCGGCATCTTTATCGTGCTGGGACGGAGTATGACGCTCGATATTGTGTCCGGTCTGCTGATTGTCCTTGGCTACTCGGTCAACGACACCATCGTTGTGTTCGACCGAATTCGCGAGACGATGGGCGAAAAATACGGCCGGAACATGAAGGAAATCATCAACCTGGCCATCAACCGTACGCTGTCGCGTACGTTGTTCACCTCCGGTTCGACGCTGCTGACGGTTCTGGCGATGCTGATCTTCGGCGGCGTTGGTCTTAAGGACTTCGCCCTGGTTCTGCTGCTCGGTATCATCACGGGTACGTACTCGTCGATCTTCGTCGCCTCCGCTCTCGTCGACTCCTATATGACCTATCGCGAGAAGAAAGAGGGCCTCGAGGCAGTCCACGGCAAAAAGAAGGCCGTGAAGATCGGCGCCTGATCCACCCGCGAAGACAAAAATCGACCCGAAGGAACTGATCATGTCGACGAAGTTGCAAATGTACTACGAAAAGAGCGCCGACCCCAGCGTCTTGAAGAGCAAGACCATCGCGGTGGTCGGCTATGGCAGCCAAGGTCACGCCCAGGCTCAGAACCTGCGCGACCACGGCTATAACGTCATCATCGGCCAGCGCCCCGGCGGCCCGAACTACGATCTGGCCAAGGAGCACGGCTTCGAAGTCTACTCCGCCGCCGAGGCCGCCAAGAAGGCCGACGTCATCCAACTGCTGATTCCGGACGAGCGCCAGGGCCAGTGCTTCAAGGAGGAAATCCTCCCGAACCTGACCGCCGGCAATGCGCTGGTCTTCAGCCACGGCTTCAACATTCATTATCAGATCATCCAGCCGCCGAAGGACATCGACGTCTACATGGTGGCTCCGAAAGGCCCGGGCCACCTGGTCCGCAGCGTCTACGAAGAAGGCGGCGGCGTTCCCTGCCTGATCGCCGTCTACCAGGATGCCTCCGGCAAGGCCAAGGACCTCGCTCTCGCCCACGCCTGTGGCGTTGGCGGCGGTCGCGCGGGCATCATCGAGACAACCTTCAAGGAAGAGACCGAGACCGATCTCTTCGGCGAGCAGGTGATCCTCTGCGGTGGCGTCTCGGAACTGATCAAGTCGGCATTCGACACACTGGTCGAGGCAGGCTACGCGCCGCAGATGGCGTACTTCGAGTGCCTGCACGAACTGAAGCTGATCGTCGACCTGATCTACCGCGGTGGCCTGTCGATGATGCGTTACTCCGTCAGCGATACTGCCGAGTACGGCGACTACACGCGCGGCCCGCGCATCATCACCGATGAGACGCGCGCCGAGATGAAGAAGATCCTGACCGAGATCCAGAACGGCCAATTTGCGCGCGACTGGATGCTGGAGAACATCTCCGGCCGGCCGCATTTCAACGCCGTTCGTCGCCTGAACGCCGAGCACGGTTCGGAAGAGGTCGGCAAGGAACTGCGCGGCATGATGAGCTGGCTGAACAAGAAGTAAGCTCTCAGAATAGACGACAAAGAAACGCCCCCGCATCGTCATGATGCGGGGGCTGCTTTGTTCCAAGTATCGAGTTTCTTACAGGCGAATCGCGCGCGCCGAGTTGATGTTCGGCAACGCACGCAGTTCCTCAAGCATCTCCTTGGAGACTTCACCGTCGACGTTGATGATCGTCATGGCTTCGTTCTCTTCGCCACGGCGACCCCACGTCAGTTCTCCGATGTTCATGCCCTTCTTTCCAATAAGCGTAGCGACTTCGCCGATCACGCCCGGAACGTCCTTATTGTCGATCACGATCAGGTTGCCTTCCGGCACAGCCACAAACGTCTTGCCGTTCACAATCACGATGCGGCCGTGATCTGGCTCGAAGACGCTGCCGGAGACTTCGTTCACGGTGCCGTCTTCGTGCTCGGTCTCAATGGTGATCAGGTTGCTGAAACGATGCAGCTTGCTGTGGCGCGTCTCGAGAATCTCGATACCGCGCTCACGCAGGATCGGCATGGCGTTCACGTAATTCACTGGCCGATCGGTCGAGGGTTCGATCCAGCCTTTCGCCAGGGCCGTCGAGAGCGGCTCCGTCGGGTAGTCCAGAATCGAACCGCTGAAGCGACAGGTCAGGCGCGTCACGCGCGAACTGTCGAACTGTGCCGCGAATCGCCCGAGGCGTTCGCTCAAACGCAGATACGGCGTCAGTGCCTTCAGCACTTCCGGATCGACCGACGGGGCGTTCAGCGCATTGCGGATGTTGTCGTTCTTGAGAACGTCGACGATCTGCTCGGCCACCTGAATGGCAACGTTTTCCTGCGCTTCGGTCGTTGAGGCCGCGATATGCGGAGTCAGGACGACATTCGGCAGGCTGCGCAACTCGTGGTCGGCGGGAAGCGGTTCGGTCTCGAAGACGTCGAACGCCGCGCCGGCCACGGTGCCGTTCTTGAGCGCTTCAATCAGCGCTTCTTCATCCACGATGCCGCCGCGCGCGCAGTTCACGATGCGCACGGTGGGCTTCATCGTCTTCAAGCGATCCGCGTTCAGCATGTGCCGCGTTTCGATCGAGAGCGGCGTATGAATCGTGATGAAATCGGCGCGCTTGCAGAGCTCGTCCACGCTGACCGATTCAAGTCCAAGCTGATCGAGCCGTTCCTTCACGACGAACGGATCGTGCGCAATGACGGTCATTCCAAATGCCTTCATGCGGCGCGAGACTTCCTGGCCGATGCGTCCGAGGCCGATCACGCCGAGTGTTTTTTTGTTCAACTCGACGCCCATGAACTTCTTCTTATCCCACTTGCCCTGCTTCATGCTGGCGTCGGCTGCTGGAATCTTGCGAGCAACCGCCATCATCATCGAAATTGCGTGCTCGGCGGTCGAGATCGTGTTCCCACCAGGCGTGTTCATGACGATGATGCCGCGCTGGCTGGCAGCGGCCACGTCCACGTTGTCGATTCCAACGCCCGCGCGACCGATGACGCGCAGATTATCGGCCTTCGCCAGGATCTCCGCCGTCGCCTTGCTGCGACTGCGAACGACCCATGCGTGGTATTGCCCAATACACTCCTGAATTTCGTCCTGCGTGATTTCCGGAGTGTGATCGACTTCGAATCCTGCGTTGCGGAAGACCTCCAGGCCATCTTCGCTCAGTTTGTCACTAACGAGCACTTTGTAAGTCATGAGTTCCCCGTTGCTGGTCGAATTGTCGGACGGATCCCCTCGTCCTGAGATGTGGATCATTCGCCTCGACGGAATTGCGCTCCAAAGGCCCTGAGCGCAAGCACCGTCTCCCTGCGAAGTTTGTCATCGCGCCGCCGACCGCTCGTCGCTCCCCCACTTACGGCTTCCGCGCGCGCTCTTCGTCCGATTGACTCGCGATCAGGCTCTCTGCGATCTGCTTCTGCTGAGCGTGACGCTCGAACAGCAGCAGATCCTGGGCGATGCCCTTCGCCAGCGCCTTCGAGGCAGCGCCCTTCTTCAGACGCCATGTCCAGTTCCCGGCCTCGCGACCCGGGAAGTTCATCCGCGCTTCCTTGCCAAGACCAAGGAAGTCCTGCATCGGTACCAGTGCAATCGCTCCGACCGACGCGAATGTCTGGCGAATCAGTTCTTTGTGCGCCTCCTTGCCATCCGTGCCCGTGTAGGCCTTGAAGAGTTTCTGCTCTTCCTTCGAGGCGAATTCCCTCCACCACTGGGCGGCCGTCGCGTTGTCGTGCGATCCCGTGTAGACGACGCTTGTGGGCTCGACCTTGTGGGGCTGGAAATCGCAGCCTGGGTCCGGAACCAGCGGCTTCGTCCCGGCGACGGTCCAACCGAACTGCATGATCTTCATGCCAGGAAGGTCGAACTGCTTGCGCAGGTCCTCGACCTCTTCCGTGATCACGCCGAGGTTTTCCGCGATGATCGGCAGCTCGCCGAGCGCCTTGCGAAGCGCCTTGAAGAGCGGCGCACCGGGCCCCTTAACCCAGCGGCCGTTGATCGCAGTCTCCTCGCCGAATTTCACCGACCAATAGCCTTCAAATCCGCGGAAGTGGTCCAGACGCACGATGTCGACGAGCTCCAGCATCGCCTGCATACGTGCAACCCACCACTTGTAGCCGCGGCGGTGCATCTTGTCCCAGTCGTAGAGTGGATTCCCCCAAAGCTGGCCGGTTTCGCTGAAATAGTCCGGCGGAACCCCCGCGACGCGCTTCGGGTCGCCGGATTTCTTGAGCTGGAAAAGATCCTGGCTCGCCCAGGTGTCGGAGCTGTCGTAAGCGACGTAGATCGGCATGTCGCCGACGATCTGGATGCCGCGCTCATGCGCCGCCTTCCGCACGTCTGCCCACTGATCGAAAAACAGGAACTGGATGAACTTGTGCATCCCCACTTCGTCGGCGTGATCCTTGGCTGCCTGCTTCAGTGCCTTCGCGTCGTGCCTGCGCAACGGCGCGGCCCACGTATTCCACACCTGCCCACCATGGGCGGATTTCAAGGCTGCAAAGAGCGCGTAGTCGTCCAGCCAGGCCGCGGTGCTGGGCTTGCTGACGAATGCATCCAGACGCTTCTGGAGTTTCGGAAACTTGCCGGCCTTGAAGCGCTCGTAAGCCTTGCGCAGCAGGGTGTTTTTCCACTCGATCACCGGGCCATATTTCACGTTCGCTTCGGAGAACTTCGGCCGTTTCAAGTCTGCGGGCTTCAGCAGGCCTTCGCGGCGCAAAAGATCCGGGCTGATCATGAACGGGTTGCCGGCAAAGGCGGAGAAGCACTGATAGGGCGAGTCCGCAAAGCCTGTCGGGCCCAACGGCAGGACCTGCCACAGGGAAAGACCCGCGGCCTTCACCCAGTCGAGAAATCGAATCGCCTCGGGCCCGAGATCGCCGATTCCGTACGGGCTTGGCAAAGAAGTGGGATGCAGAAGAACTCCGGCCTGGCGTCGATTCAGTTTCAAGGCAGCGCTCCTTGTGGGAAGGATGTTTGATCGGACGCGCCATAGTGAGAAGGCACCCGATGGCGGTGCAAGGACTTCCCGGGGTGTGCCTTGGTTTCGGCGCTAAAGCCCTTTTAGGGGCGGCTCAAATCTGCCGAGTTATACCGTCAACGCCGTTTTCCCCTTGCCGCGAGTTGGGCATGGAACTAGCTTCCTGACGAGAAACGGGACCAAAAGGGTCCAGTTTTCGGCACCTGGTGGGAAACGATGCTCCGAATCACCAAACAGACAGACTACGGGACGCTCCTTCTGACACACATTGCACGTGGGTCTCGGGGTGAAATGTTCTCGGCGCGCGACCTTGCCGCAGAGACCCGAATCCCTCTCCCGATGGTCAGCAAGATCCTCAAGAAGATGGTCCGGGCGGAGCTGTTGGAGTCCCATCGCGGGGTCAAAGGCGGTTACTCGCTTGCGCGCCCGGCTAAGGAAGTGTCCGTCGCGGACATCATCCTGGCCCTCGAGGGTCCCATCGCACTCACCGATTGCAGCGAGCATGCCGACAGCGAGTGCGGCATGGAAGGCGGATGCCCGGTGAGTAATCACTGGCAGCGCATCAACAACGCCGTTGTCGGCGCGCTGGAAGGCATTTCGCTTGAGGAGATGGCGCACCGCCAAGGCTGCGCCTGCGGCACTGCCGCTTTGGCGGCCGGCCTGGAGGCAACCTGAGGAGGGAGCATGATAGCCCCCCGTGTGAGTTTGAATCAGAGACGAATTTCCCGATAGCCGGAGCCATGAAGCGCTCCGGGCAAGTCCAAGCAACAGGAAGAGGATATGTCGACAACCGACGAAACATTGCAGGAGTTTACGAACCGCGAATACAAGTGGGGTTTCACGACGGATATCGAGCAGGATTCTCTGCCGCCCGGCTTGAACGAGGACGTGGTTCGTTTTATCTCGAAGAAGAAGAACGAGCCCGATTGGATGACCGAGTGGCGCCTGAAGGCGTACCGCCACTGGTTGACCATGAAGGAGCCGAAGTGGCCCCACGTCGAATACGACGACATCGACTTCCAGGCAATCAGCTACTACTCGGCTCCGAAGTCCGATAAGGACAAGCCGAAGAGCCTGGACGAGGTCGACCCGAAGCTGCTCGAAACCTACAAGAAGCTCGGCATTCCGCTGCAGGAGCAGAAGCTTCTGGCCGGCGTCGCCGTGGATGCGGTCTTCGACAGCGTTTCCGTCGCGACGACGTACAAGGCGAAGCTGGGGGAACTTGGCATCATCTTCTGTTCGATGTCCGAGGCTGTCGAGAATCACCCCGAGTTGGTAAAAAAGTACCTCGGGACAGTGGTTCCGTACACGGACAACTTCTACGCAACGCTAAACTCGGCTGTATTCAGCGATGGCTCGTTCGTCTACGTTCCAAAGGGCGTTCGCTGCCCGATGGAACTGTCGACCTACTTCCGCATCAACGCCCAGAACACCGGCCAATTCGAGCGCACGCTGATTGTCGCCGATGAGGGCGCATACGTCAGTTACCTAGAAGGCTGCACGGCGCCACAGCGCGATGAGAATCAGTTGCACGCCGCCGTCGTTGAGCTGGTTGCGATGAAAGATGCGCAAATCAAGTACTCGACGGTGCAGAACTGGTACCCAGGGGACGAGGAAGGCCGCGGCGGCATTTACAACTTCGTCACGAAGCGCGGTATCTGCAAGGACGACAACGCGAAGATCTCCTGGACGCAGGTCGAGACCGGTTCGTCCGTCACGTGGAAGTACCCGAGCGTGATTCTGAAGGGCGACAATACGATCGGCGAGTTCTACTCGGTCGCGCTGACCAACATGAAGCAGCAGGCCGACACCGGCACGAAGATGATCCATATCGGCAAGAACACCGGCAGCACGATCATCTCGAAGGGTATCTCCGCCGGCAAGGGGCAGAACACGTATCGCGGCCTGGTTCAGGTCATGAAGGGCGCAGAAAACGCCCGCAACTATACGCAGTGCGACTCGATGCTGATCGGCGACAAGTGCGGCGCGCACACGTTCCCGTACATCGACGTGCGCAACCCAACGGCAAACGTGGAGCACGAAGCGACCACGTCGAAGATCGGCGAAGATCAGATCTTCTACTGCCAGCAGCGCGGCATTTCCGAAGAGGATGCCGTCTCCATGATCGTCAACGGCTTCGCAAAGGAAGTGCTTGCCGAGTTGCCGATGGAATTCGCCGTGGAAGCCCAGAAGCTCCTCGGCATCAGCCTGGAAGGAAGCGTCGGCTGACGTCCGACGGATTCGAACCTCACAGAGAAAACACACCGACTATTTCGTCCTATTGGAGAGAAGATTACAATGAGTTTGCTGAAGATCACCGACCTGCACGCGAAGGTTGAAGACACCGAAATTCTTCACGGGTTGAACCTGGAAGTGAAGCCCGGCGAAGTGCACGCCATCATGGGCCCGAACGGCTCCGGAAAGAGCACGCTGACGCGTGTGGTTGCCGGCAGCGATGATTACGAAGTCACCGGCGGCGCCATCGAGTACGACGGCAAAGATCTGCTCGAACTTGAGGCCGATGAGCGCGCTCAGCAGGGCATCTTCATGGCCTTCCAGTATCCCGTCGAAATTCCCGGCGTGAACAACTCCTACTTCCTGAAGGCTGCGCTGAACTCCATTCGCAAGGCCCACGGCGAACCGGAGTTGGATGCGATCGATTTCCTGAAGCTGATCCGCGAGAAAGCCGAGTTGCTCGAGCTCGATCCGGAAATGCTGAAGCGCGGCGTGAACGTCGGCTTCTCCGGCGGCGAGAAGAAGCGGAACGAGATCCTGCAGATGGCCGTGCTCGATCCGAAGCTGGCCCTGCTGGACGAGACGGACTCGGGCCTGGATATCGATGCGCTGCGCGTCGTGGCTGGCGCGGTCAACAAGCTGCGCAACGAGAAGCGCGCGATCATCCTCGTGACTCACTACCAGCGCCTCCTGAACTACATCGTGCCCGACGTCGTACACGTGATGGTCGACGGCAAGATCGTGAAGTCCGGCGACAAGGACCTGGCGCTGCAGCTCGAAGAAGTCGGCTACGCCTGGGTGAATGGGGAACTCAAAAAAGCCCAAACCGCCAACGCCTGATAGGGATTGATGACCAATGACTGAAGCAATTGCAGAGAAGAATCTCTACGCGGCGGAATTCGCCGAACTGTCGAAGGAACTTGCGGCAGCGGAGCCATCCTGGCTGACCGAAATCCGCAAGGTTGCCTTCGAGCGCTTCGCCGCTCTCGGCGTCCCGACTCGTCGCCAGGAAGAATACGGCTACACCAGCCTTGATCCCATCGCCGAGAAGCCTTTCTCCGTGACAGGGACGACGGCCGCCGTGACCGCCGACAAGTTGACGCCTTTCCTGTATGGCGATCTGGAGGCGCACCTTCTGGTGTTCGTCGACGGGCGCTATCAGCCGGAGTTGTCGAAGATTGGCGATCTGCCCGCGGGCGTCACCGTGAAGAGCCTGATGGATGTGCTGACGAACGATGCCGACAGCATTCGCCCGCACCTCGCGCAGTACGCCGACTATCAAAGCTACGCCATGATCGCGCTGAACACGGCGCTCATGACCGGCGGCACGTTCATTCACCTGCCCGCCGGTGTGAAGGTCGAGACGCCGATCCACATCCTGAACCTCGTGGTTGGCGGCGACCAGCCGACGTCCTCCCAGACGCGCAATGTTCTGGTAGCCGAGGACGATTCCAGCGCAACGATCATCGAGTCGTGGATTGGAACCGGCAATGCCCAGACCTTCACGAACACGGTGCTCGAAGCGGCTGTCGGCGCGAACACCGACATCGATCACTATAAGCTGCAGCGCGAGCACGTCGAGAATGGCTATCACTATTCGTCGCTGTACGTGACGCAGGGCGATAATAGCCGCTTCCGTTCGCACTCGTTTGCGATGGGCGGCGCGCTGGTGCGCAACGACGTGTTCGGCTATCTCGACGGCGAAGGCATCGACTGTATCTTCAACGGTCTGCTGATCGGCACGGGCAAGCAGCACATCGACAATTTCATGCAGGTCGATCACGCAAAGCCCAACTGCGACAGCCATGAGCTGTACAAGGGCATCCTCGACGACAACGCCACGGCTGTCTTCCGCGGCCGCATTCACGTCCATCCGGACGCTCAGAAGACCGATGCAAAGCAGACGAATCAGAACTTGCTCCTGAGCGACAATGCCCAGGCCGTCGCGAAGCCCCAGCTTGAGATCTACGCCGACGATGTGAAGTGCACACACGGCGCGACTATCGGCGAGTTGGACGACTCGGCACTCTTCTACTTGCGCTCCCGCGGCATTCCGTCGAAATCCGCACGGAACATGCTGATCCGGGCCTTCGCCGGCGACGTGACCGAACGCGTCCACGTCGACCAGGTTCGCGAAACCGTGGAGGAGATTCTCTACAACCGCCTTCCCCACTGACCGGAAGGAGAATCCGATGAGCACCATCAACCAAATGGCCACTGCGCACTCGAACATGACATTCGATGTCCAGAAAGTCCGGAGAGATTTCCCTGTCCTCCATCAGGAGGTCCATGGACATCCGCTGGTGTACCTGGACAACGCAGCGACGACGCAGAAGCCGTCGCAGGTCATTGAAACGATCAGCAATTACTACCTGCACGACAACTCGAATGTGCATCGCGGCGTGCATCTGTTGAGCGAGCGCTCGACTCGTGCTTACGACGGTGCCCGCGAGAAGGTTCGCGAATTCCTGAATGCCACATCGGTGAAGGAGATTCTCTTCACCCGCGGCGTGACGGAAGGAATAAACCTCGTCGCCAACACATTCGGCCAGCAGCACATCGGCGCCGGCGATGAAGTTCTCATCACCGGCATGGAGCATCACTCCAACATCGTTCCATGGCAAATGCTCTGCGAACGCACGGGTGCGCAGCTGAAGGTCGTTCCGATCAACGATGACGGCGAGATGATCTTCGAGGAGTTTGCGAAGCTCCTCGGCCCGAAGACAAAGCTCGTCGGTGTCGTGCATGTGTCGAATGCCCTGGGAACGATCAACCCGATCAAGCGGGTCATCGATGCGGCGCATGCCCAGGACACTCCGGTCCTAATCGATGGCGCGCAGGCAGTAGCCCATGTCCCGGTCGACGTTCAGGAACTCGATGCCGATTTCTACTTGCTTTCCGGGCACAAGATCTACGGCCCTACGGGTATCGGGGTCTTGTATGGGAAGCAGAAGTGGCTGGAGTCCATGCCTCCCTGGCAGGGCGGCGGCGACATGATCAGTTCCGTCACGTTCGAAAAGACGATCTACAACGATCTGCCGCACAAGTTCGAAGCCGGCACGCCCAATATCGCCGGCGCGATCGGCCTGGGTGCGGCGATCGATTATGTAAACGACCTCGGGCTGGAGGCTGTCGGCCGGTACGAGGATGAAGTCCTGGAGTACGGCATGGAGGCTCTCGCCGCAGTGAAAGGCTTGCGTCTGATCGGCACGGCGAAGGAGAAAGCGGGCGTGCTTTCCTTCATCCTTGAAGGAATTCATCCGCACGATGTGGGGACGATCCTGGACCAGGAAGGGATCGCCATCCGCACAGGCCACCACTGCGCACAGCCGGTCATGGATCGCTTCGGCGTTCCGGCCACGTCGCGCGCCTCGTTGGCGGCCTACAATACGAAGGAGGAAATTGATGCCCTCGTGGAGGCCATTCACAAGGTCATCAAGATGTTCGGGTAATGTCTGACTTGCGCGACCTATACCAGGAGACAATCCTGGATCATAACAAGCACCCTCAGAACTTCCGCGAGATGGAGCAGGCCAATCGCCACGCGGAAGGCTTCAATCCGCTGTGCGGCGACCGGGTTCAGGTGTATCTCTTCATCCAGGATGGAGTCGTCAAGGACGTCAGTTTCAAGGGTGCCGGTTGCGCGATCTGCATGGCGTCGTGCTCCCTGATGACGTCGGCTCTGAAGGGCAAGACCGAGAAGGAGGTAGAGAACATCTTCACAAGCTTCCACGAACTTGTCGCCGGCGAGGCCGATTTCACCGAGAAGATGGAAGAACTCGGGAAGCTGGCCGTTTTCCAGGGTGTTCGCGACTACCCGATTCGCGTCAAATGCGCGACGCTGCCGTGGCACACTCTGCGTGCCGCCCTCCACGATCAGGACAAACCCGTCTCCACGGAGCAGGATGACAATGAGTGACGAGCAGGCCAAAGGCGCCGCCAAGAATACCAAGGAGATGATCGTCCAGACCCTCAAGACGGTCTACGATCCGGAGATCCCCGTAAACATCTACGAGATGGGGCTGATCTACGATATCGAGCTGGACGAGAAGGGGAACACGACAATTACGATGACGTTGACGTCGCCGAATTGCCCCGTGGCCGAGACGCTGCCCGTCGAGGTTGAGCAGAAGGTCATGGCCGTTCCCGGCGTCAATCACGCCGTCGTTCATATCGTCTGGGAGCCTATCTGGAACCCGGACATGATGTCCGAGGCCGCGAAACTCGAACTCGGGATGTTTTAACATCGCATGACCGCTGTCGAGCAATCCCACGGAAACGTCCCCGCCCTGGAACTCGACGATCCCAGGGCAGTGAACGGCGTGCTCGCGCTGCTCGACTCCACTTGGCTCGACGATCGAATTTACTCCCAACCAACGCACTACGATGTGGCGACTTCGGTCGTGTGCAACATCCGTTGCCCTCTCTGTCCGCGCCAGACGTTTAAGTCCGAAGTGAAGTCGGGCCTGATGAAGGCCGAGCACTTCGAGCCGATCCTCCCCCACCTCGAGGTCGCCGAACGAACCGGCCTCTTCGGTCTGGGCGAGCCCTTTCTGAACAAGGAATTCTTCAACTTCCTCGCCTCCGCAAAGGAGCGCGGGACCTACTGCATGACATCGAGCCACGGGATGAGCCTGACGCCCGAGGTCATCGAGAAGATTCTCGATTCCGGCCTGGATGAATTGTGCGTCAGTATGGACGGCGCAACGGCGAGGACGTTCAACTTCCTGCGTGAGGGTGCGGACTTCAAGACGGTCTGCCACAACGTGGGTGAGTTGTTGCGTCGACGGAACGATCGCGGCCAAAGCACGCCGCGCGTTCATATCGCCTGTGCGCTCTCCAAGTACAACATCTGGCAAGCCTGCGCGATGGTGCGGCTGACGAAGAAACTCGGCGCCGATCGCATCGCGTTCTCCAACCTCGTGATCGACCACGAGGAGCATGCGCACGTGTCCGTGGTCGGAACGCGGATCTTCCGATGGAACCTGGATCGAGCCCAGAAGCTGGCGGAGCGCCTCGGCGTCGATTGCGTGTACTTCCCGCAGAAAGCGCTGGCATTTCGGAAGGAGCCCCCCCCGCAGATCGCGCCGGGGGTTCGGTACGGCTGCCCATCCGCATGGCGTGCGCTGATCATTGAGCGCGACGGCAATCTGAAGCCCTGCTGCTATCTGGAGACCTCCTACGGAAACTCCAAGGCGGCGCCTCTGATGGACCAGGTCAACGGCTCCATCGCCCGCGAGTTCCGCCGCACGTTCACTGAAGGCGAGTACCTTGAAACCTGCAAGGGATGCGGCCAATTCTACCAGATAACCGACCAGCAGACACGGGAGATTCTGGACGAAGCCTCGGAGAAAATCGAATCGGGGAACTTCACCGAGTCGACTCGGGCTGACCTTCGGTCTAAACTGGAACATTTTCAGAAACTTGCGGACGCTGCTGATTCGAGCGAATAAAGCGTAATTATTCTGAAATCGGCACAAAATGGGCTGGCTCCTGTTCCAATTGGAACGGATGATGCCTTATGCACGTGCGGCCAGGCGCGCTAAGTCTTTTGGCTTCAAGTGCCTTGGCACGATCAAACGATGGCGTTGCTGGTGCCCTGTTTTTTGCTCCTGCACTGCAAGGATCGGCACAACCTGCTTGCAGTGTAGGCGAATATATGGTGTCAAAGAGCAACGTTGATGACTTGGCGGCGACCATGATCGATGACGGCCGGCAATCGGAAAGCTCCGAGCCCGAGGAGAGAAGCGGCGCCCCCTACGCCGATGAGACTCAGGCCGCGCCCAATAATGAGATCACTCGCACCCCGCCCACGGTGATCCCTGACGGATCGCCGGAGGACGATACGCGCTACCTGAAGGCCGATGCGCTGCCTGATCGGGTTGAGGGCAGCGACATGATCGGCCCCTTCCAGATCACGCGGAAGCTCGGCCAGGGCGGCATGGGCGTCGTCTATGAGGCCTACGATGCGAATCTCGATCGCAAAGTGGCCATCAAGGTCATGACCGATATGCTGGCGGAAAATGAAACCGCCCGCGAACGCCTGAAAGTCGAGGCGCAATCCGCCGCTCGCCTGAATCACCCCAACATCGTTTCCGTCTATGCCTTCGGTTCCGTCGGAGAATCTTCCTATATCGCCTTCGAGTTCATCGAGGGCGAGGATCTTGGAGCAATCATCCGCCGCAAGGGCGCGCTGCCGTTAGGAGAGGCGCTTCCCATACTGCGCCAGACGGTCGAGGCGCTGCGTTTTGCCTGGGCTGGCAAGGTGATCCACCGCGATATCAAGCCTGCCAACCTGATGGTGACGAAGTCCGGCCAGATCAAGGTCGCCGACTTCGGACTCGCGAAGCGCATGGACATGGACCTGGGCTTGACGGCAACAGACATGATCCTGGGCTCTCCGAATTACATGGCGCCGGAGCAAAGCTCCAGCGGATCGGCAGACTTCCGAACGGACATCTATTCGCTCGGATGCACGTTCTACATGATGCTGATGGGCGATGCGCCGTACAAAGCATCGACGCCGTTTGGCGTGTTGCTGGCGCACACACAGTCGCCACTGCCCGAGCCGGATGCACTGAAGCAACTGCTGGGCGGGCGCGTGCTCGGGATGATCCATCGTATGATGGCAAAGAAGCCCGAGGATCGTTTCACGTCCTACGATGAGTTGCTGGCCACGATCGATGAACTGATCGATCTGGAGCAGGGCGCACAGCCGCCCACGATCGTCTCTCAGCGCCCTTCGCCCCAGGAGATGCCGACGGTCCTGACCTCGCCATCATCAATGGCCAGGCCATACACACCGCCCGCACCGGAGAAGACAAGCAAGCTCTGGTACATCCTGGGGGGTGTCGCGGTGATTCTGTTCGGCGTGTTCGCGGTGGCAACACTCGGCCCATTCGGCAAATCGAAGCCAACCACATCGCCTGCGCCTGCAACGGCAGCAGCGGCGCGTCCACAGCCCACTCCGATGCCCGAACCGACGACGATTCCAACGATGTCTCAAGTGGGCGAAGTGGCGCCTTCGGAATTCAACTCCTCCAATCCGACATCCGCCAATCAATCGTTGGATTCACGAATAATCGACTTCGTGTCGCGTGCTTCTCGACTCAGCTACGATATCACTCAAGGCAAGTGGACAAACGCCCTAGATGCGATCGGGCGTGCCGCTCTTGGTCCAACAGCTTCGGAGACCAACCGCGAAGAGATCGTCATGCTTCAAAAGACGATCGGGGTCGCCCGCGACAGGGAATTGGAACTTCTGGAGAAAGCCGGCACGATGGTGCCGTTCGAGGTTCACGACGCGAATCGAATGGTTCGCGTGGAAGAAGCCTCACGAAAAGGAGTCAAGACTTCGGACAAGAACGGCGGGAACAGCACATTCATCGAGATGGGCAAGGTGACCATCGATCTGCGCGGGAGTATCGCCCGCTACGTCGTCATCAATGACCCGTCGAACGATCCGAATGAGATCTTCGCCGATGCTATCGTTCTGAAAGCGATCAGCCCGACGGACGGCGAACTGCAATGGTCGCAGTTCGCACCGAGGTTGGCCGGCGCACCCGAATTGGAAAACTGGAAGGCCGAGTGGGAGCAGTGGGATCGAATCACGACGATGGGGCGGAAGATTGAGTCGCCCGAAGGCCTCCCCGGCGGTGCGCTCCGCCGTCCTGGTGGGATGCTGCCTCCGCCCCGCCGACGGTAGTTATTCGCTGGTCTGACATGGAATCGTCATGCGGAAGCGCGCACCATGATCGCGCTGCGGGGCTTCGATAACGATGTCGCCGCCCAGGTCGCCCAGGATCTTCGAACAAATGTAGAGCCCGAGTCCGGAACCTCCCTGTTCACCGCGCGTCGTAATGAACGGTTCGAACAGATCCTCGCGCAGTTCCTCAGGAAGCCCTGGCCCGCTGTCCTCGATGACGACGGCGAGGCGATAGTCCTCTTGGTTGACGCTGACCCACAAGCTACCCCGCCCCTCCATCGCCTGGAAGGCATTCAGGAAGAAATTCGAGAACAACTGGATCAGGCGATGCTGTGGAGCAAAGACCAGCGGCAATGATCCATCCCGCGGCACATCGCATTGCACGTCCACGTCGCCGCGTTCGTACTTCACGAGCGACATCGCCCGATCGATCGTCTCTGCGATATCGCAGTACTCACTCTCCTCTTCGCTAACGCGCACGAAGTTCTCGAATCCAAGCTCGCGCAGCATCTTCAGGAAGAGCTCTGTCTGCGTATGGACAGCCTGCAACAACTCATCGCGATCGATCGGAGAGCCCTCGAGCGCATCGCTGACCTCGTGCTTGATGTTCAGTACCGGCTTCTTCAGATCGTGGAAAATGTTCGCGGAAAGCTGCCCTGCGAGCGCGAGACGCTCGAGACGAATGACCTCGGCGCGGCGTTGTTCCAACTCCGAAACCGTGCGGCTCAGTTCCACTTCTTTGCCGCGCTGGCGGAAGACGAGAACACCCAGGCAAACAAACAGCAGCAGACCAAAAACCCAGACCGCCCGGTCGACCGCCTCGCGATTCTTCGGCGCCAGTTCGACGTATAGCCAACCATGAGGCGACGTCGGATCCCCGACGGGAAGCCGCTCCCAACTTTGGACTTCGGTGCGCCAGTCCGGATGCAGCAGCTCGTAGTAATACGGGTACAGCAAACGTTCCCGACCGCCGAGGGCTTGCTTCGTCACGAACAATCGCGCGACCAGATCGCTTTCTTCGAGGCTGCGCGCGAGCGATTCGACCTGAGAGAAGCGCACGGAAACATTCTCCGGACGCCCCAGCGCGTCGGTGCGCTCGAAGACGCGAACCGCGTTGGAGAGAGACGTCTCCTCTTCGCTCACGAGTCGCCCACGAATCCACAGCAGTGTTGCGAGTGCCGCGACGAGGAGCAGAACGGCCAATACAAGGGGCCAGCGGGCAGGTGCGCTGTGCGTCGTCTCGGCTTTCATTAGCGCCCGATCTCCCCGACGCGTTCGTCGAACTCCGTCAGCAGAAGGCGCACTTCCTGATAGTCCGAGTCGCGTGCGCTCTGCAACTGAACGCGACCGAATCCGCCCTGCAGCGAAAAGTCTCTCAGCGCACGCTTCAGTTCGCGGCCGAGTTCACTGACCTGCGGCGCGAGTCCTGGATGCACGATCACGGGGTCGGTCATTACCGGATTTGTGCGAAGAATCACACGGCGGACATCGTTCTTCTGTTCAGCGTTCAGTCCGGAACGATCCAGCGTCTCCTCCATCGCCCCTTCTTCGCACGCACCGACATCGACAAGACCGGCAACAACGGCTTTCGTGACCTCGGCGCTCGACTCGAACCAGATCAATCCGCCCCGAGGGCGCTGAATGCCAAAGCGCCGGCTCATCTCCAGCAATGGTGCCACGAACCCGGCGACGCTCTGCGATGCGACCACGGCGATGCGCTGGTCGGTCAGGTACTCGGCCACATCATCGTCGCTCAGTTCGTCCTGAGCGAATAGGGGGGACCGGGCACTGATGACAATGACGCCGCGCTGCAGCACGCGCCCGCCACGGGACGACGTGAAGTCGCGCTCGCGACGGGTCTGCAAAATGACGGTGTAGCCGGTCTGCTGCTCGGCCCAGGCACGGGCGGGCACGAATGCGACATCGAATTCCAGAGCGTTCAGCCGACGAAGCATGTCGCGCCCGCCGTCAGTACTGAATAACCCAATGCCTTCGTAGCCTTCGGTCTCCATCGCGGCTGTGACTTCGGGAACGGCGAGGAGATATTCGCGAAGAGCTTCAAGCTGGACCGGCGTCATGTCCGCCTCGCCCTCCGGTCGCAGGAAGCCAATGCGCAGCAGTCGATCCGTTCGATGGGTCAAGGTTCCGGACGTGGGCTCGTCCTGCGCCCAGGCCGGGAGGCAGAAGATGACTGCAAGCAGAAGGAGAAGAAAGCGCCGCATCGGGTCCATTCCAAGTGGCTGACACAGAGGACCTAGCGCATCCCCGGCGGGAAGGCAAGCGCCTGTGCCTGCCTTAAACGGACTACGGCCGAACCTGAAAGGTCGGCCGTAGGCATCACGTTAAGTGGTTCGTTTTGCTGAACCAGCGACCTCTCCCCACCTGGTCAAGGAGGCTGGAGCGTACTGAGCAGGTTTCCTCTCTCCCCTCCCAGGGATTCTTCCTCGCCCGTCCGCCGGGCTCCCTCGCCCTCCGGAAATCTCCCAATTTGCCCTCAACGCGATCAATGTACGGAGAAGATGAGCGCCCACGCAATCGAAAAATGCTAAAGGCGATAATATTTGTCCGAATTAGTCTGTCAAATAACGGAACGTTGTGTCCCGAATCCAGGCTGTCCTGGGATCAATTCTCTAGACCGAGTTCCTTGATTCGCCGCTGAAGCGTGCGCCGACTGATGCCGAGAATCTCCGCGGCACGCGTCCGGTTTCCATCGACTGAGGCGAGGGTGCGCTTCAGGTAACGCGTTTCGACCTCTTCCAGCGGCAAGCCAAGCGGAACTGTCAGACCATCGGTAACAGGTTCTCTCTCGCGAGAGATCGAGCTCGGAAGGTCATCAGCCTGAATGGTGTCGCCCTTCAAGAAAACGAAGGTGTTCTCCATCACGTTGCGAAGTTCGCGGACGTTTCCGGGCCAATGATAGCCCTGGAGAATCTCGATCGCGTCGCGCGAGAGATTGGGCACGGGACGACCGTTTTCTTGCGCGAAGTCGCCCAGGAAGTGCTGGGCCAGAAGCGGAATGTCGGCCCGACGATGGCGGAGCGGCGGGACTTCGACCTGCACGACTTTCAGGCGGTAGTACAGGTCCTCGCGGAAACGCCCTTCGGCGACTTCTTCTTCCAATTCGCGATTGGTCGCGACGATCAGACGGACATCAACTTTCAGCGTGCTCGTGCCACCGACGCGCGTGATCTCGCGCTGCTCGAGGACTCGCAGAAGCTTGACCTGCATGGAAAGAGGGATTTCGCCAATCTCATCCAGAAACAAGGTGCCGCCATCGGCCATTTCAAACCTTCCCGGCCGACGAGAGATCGCGCCGGTGAAAGCGCCGCGCTCGTGACCGAAGAGTTCGCTCTCCAGCAATGTCTCCGGCAACGCCGCGCAATGCACAGCGACAAACGATTTCTTCGCCCGCGGGCTGATCTGGTGCAATGCCTTCGCAAACACCTCCTTGCCAACGCCGGATTCGCCTTCGATCAGGATCGTGGCCTTAGTCGGACCAACCTGGCGAACGATGTCGTAGAGTCGCTGCATTTCATTGGACTCGCCGATCATGCCTTCGATGCCGAAGCGCTTGTCGATCTGCTGGCGCAATTGCAGATTCTCACGCACCAGCATACGATGCTGTGCCGCCTTCTCGACCAGCACGCGGAGTTCCTTCACGTTCACCGGCTTGGTCAGGTAGTCGAACGCGCCTTCCTTCAACGCATCCACGGCCGATTCAATCGTTCCGAAAGCCGTCAGAATGATCACAGCCGGCGAGGGCTCCAGGCTGAGAGCATGGCGCAGTACACCCAATCCATCGATTCCGCCCATCTTGAGATCTGTCACAACGACATCGACCTCTTCGGAATTCAGGACCTGAATCGCTTCCTCTCCGTTGCTTGCCGTCATTACGTTGTTGTCTGTGCGGCCAAAGGCCAGGTTCAGGCCTTCCAGCACATCGGGTTGGTCATCGACCAGGAGGAGATTCGCAGGCATTTTCGTGTTCCTTTCAGCTGGGCGTCTTGTCGCTCGGCGCGCTTTCGTCGGGGCTGTCATCAGGTTGCCGCTTCACGGCCTCGACGAGTTCGGGTGGGATTTCGGATGTCAGCGGCTCGGACGGCGGCAGGTCGGGCTCGGTATCCAGCCCAACGAACGGATGTGTGTGAATAGCGTTCGGGGCCAGGATTCCGCCCGAGATAATGAGGCGAATGCCGTCTTCGACGCTGAGGTTGATATCGTGGACGTCTTCCATCGGCAGCATAAGCAGAAAGCCGCTCGTCGGGTTCGGTGTCGTGGGGAGGAAGACCATCACGAGGGCTTCGCCGTCCGGCTTTCGGATGATCTCGCCGGTGGCATACGCCAGGCACCAGATGCCGCGCCGCGGGTACTCGATCAGGACAACGCGCTTCAGCGAATCCCGACGCGTCGTCAGCGTGTTGATCACTTCCTTCGGCGTCAGGTAGAAGAACTTCACCAGAGGAACGCGCGTCACCATTCCTTCGCCGATCTGAATCAGTCGACGGACGAACAGGAAGCGCGTGAGCCAGCCGACCATCGTAATCGTGACGACGGCCACGATCAGGGCGAAGAACGTGGACAGCGGCGCCACAAGGCGATCCGCCGGCACGCTGTCGTTCGCCAGCAACTTGACCAGTTTCTCGATCGGCGGTTGGACGAACGGGCCGAAGATCGAATCGATCCGCCCCACGATCAGGAAAATCACCCAGATCGTGATGACCACCGGGATGACGGTGATCAGGCCCGCGATGAAGCGGCGCCGGAAGACATCCCAGCGTGTAGCCTTTGGCGATTGCCGCTCCTCGGGGGGAACGCGTGCGCCTTGCTCGTCCATATTCGTGGCCTTCAGAGGTTCGCTGGGCAAGTGCGTGTCTGGTCCTGTTTAGGTATCTGGCAATTCAATCTGAATGGTCCGCCCGGCTGATGCGCGATCACCAATCCTCAAGCCATTCTGGGACAACTTGGCGCCCGCGACAAGTCGAATCGGCAGATGGGCAGATTTTCCAATCGAGGTGTGCAAAAATGGCCACCCCAACCTGCTGGGGCGCCGGGAATTCACGGCTCCGGCGCTGACATCACCCGCTGATTCGCAAGACTTCGGCCCGTTTTACTAACTGCGATTTTACATCCCGTTCGCATTCTCTTAGAGAGTGCCTGCTCGACTCCCCGCGACCCTGCAGAACCCTACCGGTGGAGGGCGCAATGAGCAAAATCTTCTTCAGCCTGTCCGGCGAGGGCCGCGGCCACGCAACCCGTGTGCGTGCGCTTGTCGAGCGCCTGCGTCTCGATCACGATATCACGATCTTCGCTCCAGAGGACGCCTACCGACTCCTGGCTCCGATCTATGCGGAGACCGACGTCCGGGTCTGTTGGATCCCGGGACTTGTTTTCCACTACACGCGCGGCCATCGGCTGGATTTCGCCCGAACGACTCGCGAAGGCCTCGGCTATCTCGCCTCACTCAGTCGCCTCGTGAGTCGCCTCGAGGGCGTCATCCGCTGGGAACGGCCGGACCTGGTGGTGACGGATTTCGAGCCGTCACTCCCCCGCGCAGCGCATCGCTGCGGCGTTCCGTTCCTTAGCGTCAATCACCAGCACTTCCTGCTCTACAGCGATCTCAGCAGTTTGCCGCTGCACCTTCGCGCGCATGCAAGACTGATGGCGCAAGTGGTGCGGCGCTACTACGCGGGACAAGCCGAATCGATCGTCTCGTCGTTCTACTTCCCGCCGCTCAAGAATGGCATCGAGAACGTCTCGCAGGTTGGCGTCTTCCTGAGGCCGGAAGTCCTTGGGGCGATTCCCTCGGACGACGGCCATCTCGTTGCGTACCTGAGACGATTCGCTCCGGAGAATGTGATCGAATCGCTGCGCGCAACGGGTCGACAAGTTCGGATCTATGGCCTCGGCTTGCGACCGGATGATGGGAACTTGCGGTATTGCGAAATCGATGCGACGCGTTTCGTGGAGGATCTCGCGTCGGCGTCGGCGCTCGTCTGTACGGCCGGGAATCAGCTTGTCGGCGAGGCGTTTGCCCTTGGCAAGCCCGTCTTCGCGATGCCCGAGACGCGCAACTACGAGCAGTACATCAACGCGCATTTCGTCGAGCAATCCGGCGCCGGCACATGGGTCGAGATCGAGAAGTGCCGCGCGGGAAATCTCGTGGCATTCCTGCGCAAACTGGATGAGTACCGCGGCAACATGCCAATCGAGCGCACTGATTGGGCCCAGGTCGCCATGCGCCGCATTCTGAGTCACGTCCAGCCTTCGGTGGAACTGAAGACGGGTGCTGCCTACGCGCCGACATTCGGGAAGCTTGTCGCCTCATAAGGCAAGTCGAACGAAGCGCTATGTGCCCGAACGATCCCTGAGATTATGCGCGACGCAGCCGGTATTCGTCGGAGTGTGTCTTTCTTCACGGCACGAGAGGCTGCGAGAGCACCTCGACTCGTTCGAGATAGATCGAACTTCCAACATCCAGCAACTGCCGGGATGGATTCGCGAGCAGGTCGAAGGAGCAGAGCAGGTTTCCGCCCGCGCCCATGTTCGGCGGGAAGAAGACGGTGTACTCCTTTGCGTTGCCCGCAGTCGGAACGCCGGCGGCCGAGCCCGTCGCGGCGATGTTCGTGTACTGGCTCGCGCGGAACATCGATTCGTTCAGGCGCAGGCGAAACTCGGGAACCCTCTGCGGATCCGTGATGTCCGTCCCCACAGTGAAGATGGCCCAGTAGAGATAATCGGGTTCGATCGTAACGTTGTTGGCCGGATCGATCGTTGAACCCCAGAAGCCGAATTGGAAGTCATCCGTGTCCGCGATGCTAATGCCGAGGCGGCTGTTAGTCTGGTCGTAGGCGAATGTCGGTTCGGCGAATACGCCTGGAATCGTGTACGATTGCCAGCCATCTTGTCCTTCAAAGAACGGGTAGATGCGATCGAGGCGCGCAGACTCCATCGACAGATCGGCTATCGGTTTAACCTCGACCCGATCGAGCAGCACCGTCGCAGTCGCCGAATCTTGCGGATAGAAGTTCAAGAGATCGAAGTAGCACTCGAAGACTGAGTCATTCGCCGATGGCTGGAAGGTCAGCGTGTAGTCACGCCCTTCCGGTGTTGGCGAGTACGCGCCGTCGAAATGCGATTCGATCGAGAGCACTTCGGACTTCTGGCCAGTTCCGGATGTTGTGCGCAGACGAAACTGGGGCACACGCGTGGGATCCGTTTCATCCGTCATCACGCGATAGGTCGCAGAGAAGATCGATGTGCCCGGCACACCCGCCAGTTTCTCGGTGTCTGTGCGCGTCGGCGTTTCACCGGGCGCAACGACTTCAAACCCTGGCGATTGCCAGAGGCCGACCTGGTTCGTATTGTCGGTCATCGTCGTATCCAGCGTTCCCGGATCGCCGAGCGTATTGCCGAACACCGGCGAGGAGAAGCCCGGATAACCGTACGGCTTCCACCCCTCGCGACTGGACACGTAACCGAAGGAGATTCTTGAAACCGGCGTCAGGTTTTCGTACCACGCAATTCTGTCGTCCCATGATGAGGCAGAGAGGACGTCATTGTCCCCATCGCCATCCAGGTCTGCAGCAAAGACGGAATAAGCGCCATCGGCGAATGTGGTGATGGTCTGCTGAGGGCCAAAGTCCGCGCCCGCCTCGTCCAACCGGTTTTCATACCACGCGATCCGGTCGTCGCTTGTTGAAGCGGAGAGGACGTCCTGGTCTCCGTCGCCGTCCAAGTCCGACGCGAAGACGGATCGGGCGCCATCGGCGGCTGTGGTGATGGTCTGCTGGGGGCCAAAGTCCGCGCTCGCCTCGTCCAGCCGGTTTTCATACCACGCGATCCGATCGTCGTACCTCGAAGCGGAGAGGACGTCCTGGTCGCCGTCGCCATCCACGTCAGTTGCGAAGACGGAATACGCGAAGTTAGCGGCTGTCGTGATGGTCTGCTGAGGGCCGAAGTCCACGCTCGCCTCGTCCAGCCGGTTTTCATACCACGCGATGCCGTCGCCAATATAGGAGGCGGAGAGAACGTCCTGGTCGCCGTCGCCATCGAGATCCACTGCGAAGACGGAACAAGCGCCCTCGGCGGCTGTGGTGATGGTCTGCGGGGCGCCAAAAAGGGCGATCCCCTCGCCCAGCCGGTTTTCATACCACGCGATTTTGTGGTCGGAGAATGAGGCGGAGAGGACGTCCTGGTCGCCGTCGCCATCGAGATCCACTGCGAAGACGGAACAAGCGCCCCTTGCGGCTGCGGGGATAGTCTGCTGAGGGCCGAAGTCCGCGCTCGCCTCGTCCAGCCGGTTTTCATACCACGCGATCCGGTCGTC